>SLLJ01000231.1 GCA_007134165.1 Nitriliruptoraceae bacterium
ACGTGTCGACCGAGGTCATGCCCCTCGACGACGCCCGGCGGGCCGGCGCGGTCGCCAACTTCGGGGACAAGTACGGCGAGGTGGTCCGGGTGGTGACCATCGGCGACTTCTCCAAGGAACTGTGCGGCGGCACGCACGTGCCCTCGGGGGCGGGCATCGGCCCCATCGCGGTGGTGCGCGAGGAGTCGATCGGCTCCAACATGCGCCGGGTGGAGGCCCTCACCGGCGAGGACGCCTACCGCTTCGTCAGCCGCGAGCGGCTGGTCGCCGAGGAGGTGGCCCGGCTCACCGAGGTGCCCACCGAGCAGGCCGTCGAACGGGTCCGGGCGCTGATGGAGCGGCTCAAGGCCGCCGAGAAGCAGCTCGCGGCCCTGCGCGGCGCGAACCTGTCGCAACAGGCCGCCCGCATCGCCGCGGCCGCTCCCCGCGAGCAGGGGCTGGCGGTGGTCGTGCACCGCGCCGACGGGCTGGCGATGGACGAGCTGCGCCGCCTGGCCACCGAGATCCGCGGGCAGCTCGCCGAGCAGGGCGTGGTGGTGGTCGCCACCGCCACCGACGACGGCAAGGCCCAGTTGGTCTGCGCGGTCACCCGTGACCTGGTCGACCGGGGGGTCGAGGCCCGACCGATCCTGCATCCGGCCGCGCAGATCGTGGGCGGCGGGGCCGGTGGCAAAGGCGACCTGGCCCAGGCCGGCGGCAAGCAGGGTGCCAAGCTTCCCGAGGCGCTCGAGGTCGCGGCCGCTGAGGCCCGCCGGGCGGCCGGAGGTGGCCCGTGAGCGCCCCAGCGGCGGATGCGAGCCCGGCGGCGGCCGAGCGCCTGCCGTTGACCGGTCGGCTCATCGCCATCGACCTCGGTGAGGTGCGTATCGGCCTCGCCCTGTCGGATCCGGGCCAGGTGCTGGCCTCCCCGGCCGAGACCCTGGAGGTGCCCCGCAACCAGGAGGAACCGGCACTGCGCGCCTTGGTCGACGCGCTCGCCCGCCACGAAGCCGCGGGTGTGGTGGTCGGATACCCGCGCCAACTCGACGGCTCCGAGGGCAGGCCTGCCGCCCGGGCCCGGCGGCTGGCAGGGGTGCTCGAGCAGCGCACGGGGCTACCCACTGTGCTGATCGACGAGCGTTTCACCACCACCGAGGCCGAGCGGGTCATGCTCGCCCAGGACGCCTCACGCGCCGAACGCCGGCGCAGCATCGACCGGGTGGCGGCCAGCCTGCTGCTGCAGACGGTGCTGGAGGTCCAGCGCACTCGCCGTCGGGTCGCGGCCGACGCCGACGCCGATACCGACGCCGACGCCGACGCCGATACCGACGCCGAGGCTGCCTCCGAGCTGCCGGCACGGGAGGGCGACGGGTGGCACTGAGTCGCGGGTCGAAGTGGTTCCTCGGCTTCCTGGCGCTGATGCTGGCCGGGGTCGCCGGCGGGCTGTACTGGGTGGCCGGTGTCCTCGAGGACGACGTGGTGCCGGGCCGGCCGGTGGAGCTGACCATCGTGCAGGGCGCGTCGTTGCGCTCGGTCAGCGACGACCTGCGTGAGCTCGGGGTGGTGGACTCAGCGACCGACTTCCGCCGCCAGGCCGACGAAGCCGGACTGGCTCAGAGCCTGCAGCCGGGCACCTACGAACTGGAGACCGGCATGAGCGACGCGGAGGCGATCGCGCTGCTCTCCGCCGGGCCGACCGTGGGCACCTCGCTGCGCTTCACGATCACCGAGGGACTGCCCGTGGAGCTGACCCTCGAGCGGCTCGACGAGCAGTTCGACCACCTCAGCGTCGCCGACTTCCGCGCTGCGCTCGACGCACGTACCGACGCGGGCCGCAACGCACCCGGGCTGCTGCGCCTGCCCGACTGGGTCCCCGAACCCGGCGAACCGGCCGACGCGGAGACCGCCGCCGACGACGCCGAGGAGGGTCAGGGCGAGGCAGCGGGGGATTCCGAGGGTTCGGACGAGCAGGAGCCGCCCGAGATCAACGCGCCGTTCGTCGCGCCCGAACGTCGACCGGGGGCCTTCGAACCCTACGAGGGACTGCTGTTCCCCGAGACCTATGAGGTCGCGCCGGATGCGACGGCAGTGGACGTGCTGCAGCGTATGGTCGACCAACTCGAGCGCTCCCTCGAGTTGGTCGACGAGGCGCAGATCCTGCGGACCTGGGAGGAGCAGGGCCTGCGTGTCTACGACGGGCTGATCGTTGCCAGCCTGATCGAGCGTGAGACCCGCATCGCCGATGAGCGCCCCCTGGTCTCGGGCGTGATCGCCAACCGGCTCGCTGACGGCATGCGCCTGCAGATCGACGCGACCGTGCTCTACGCCCGCGGCGAGCACACCGACCGGGTACTGCTCGAGGACACCGAGATCGACTCGCCCTACAACACCTACCAGGTCGAGGGGCTGCCGCCGACGCCGATCGCCGGCTTCGGGGTCGCGAGCCTGCAGGCGGCGTTCGACCCGGCCGAGCACGAGTACCGCTTCTACGTGCTCGCCCCCGGTTGCCAGGGCCCACATGTGTTCGCCGAGACCCTCGAGGAGCACAACGTCAACGTCGAGGCGTTCCGTGCGGCGGGGGGCTGCGGGTGAGCCGTCCGCCCGCCGGCGCTCCCTGGCCCACGGCGGCGACTCGGCTGGTCGCACTGCTCGGTTGGCCGGTCGGCCACTCGCTGTCGCCCACGATGCACAACGCCGCCTTCGCCGAGCAGCAGCTCGACCTGGTCTACCTCGCGCTGGCCGTGCCGCCCGAAGAGCTGACCGGTGTCGTGCAGGCGCTGGGCGCGTCGGGGGCGGTCGGCGCCAACCTCACCGTTCCCCACAAGCAGGCGGTGCTTGACTGCTGCGAGCACCTCACCGACGAAGCCCGGTTGATCGGAGCCGTCAACACCTTGGCGTGGACCACCGACGGGCTGCTCGGTGACAACACCGACGCGGCCGGGCTGCGCCTGGCGCTTCGCGACGAGGTCGATCTGCGCCCGGGTCGGCGCGCGGTGCTGCTGGGGAC
This sequence comes from Nitriliruptoraceae bacterium, assembly GCA_007134165.1. Taxonomy (GTDB): domain Bacteria; phylum Actinomycetota; class Nitriliruptoria; order Nitriliruptorales; family Nitriliruptoraceae; genus SKJO01. The sequence goes on from SLLJ01000231.1 coordinate 2,987, forward strand.
CGGCGGGGCGGCCCGGGCCGCGGTGGTGGCTCTGGCCCGCTGCGACCTCGAGGTGGTGGTGGTCGGGCGCCGGCCCGACGCGGCCGTTGAGCTCGCGGCGCTGGCCACGCGGGCGGGCGCTCCCGAGGCCCGTGGGCTCGACCTGGCGGACACCGTGGCGGTGCGCGAAGCGGTCGAATCCGCCCGCCTGGTGGTCAACGCCACGCCCGTGGGGATGGCTGGCGAGGATCTGCCCGAGCCCTTCCAGGCGCTGAGCGAGGGCCAGGTGGCCTACGACCTGATCTACTCGCCGCCGCTGACGCCGTTCCTGGCCGCGGCCAGGGAGGCGGGCGCCGAGGGCCACCACGGGTTGGGCATGCTGGTCGGCCAGGCAGCGGCTGCCTACCGGCGCTGGACGGGGCAGGCCGCACCGGTGGCCACGATGTCGGCCGCGGCGCTGCGGGTGCTGGCCGCGCACTGAGCGCATCGCGACGCGCACGCAGAGGGCCAGGATACTCGCGCTCGGTGGTTTACTGTGCACTTTGCGTTGCGGGTCGGTCGTCCGACGCTGGAAGTTGGGGAAACCTCTTCTCGGGCAAGCGGTGTCTGGGTAGGGTCCGCGCGTCCCGGGGAGCTGCGGTCGGGAAACGACGGGTCCCGGCTGACCACAGGAGGTCGGTATGTCGGTTGCACGGAATCCCGCCACCGGGTCGATCCGAGTCACCATGGTCGCGGTGACGCTGCTCACGCTGCTCGCCGGTCTGCTGGTGCTCGCCCCGCCTGCGCCGGTCCGTGCCGAGCCGGCACAGTTGGCCAACGCCTGTCCCGGGCCGGTGCCTGCCACCGCCTTCACTGACGCCTCCGAAGGCCCGCACGCCGCCGCAATCCGCTGTCTCGTCGCTTGGGATATCACCCAGGGCATCACCGCCACCCGCTATGAGCCGAGCCGAACCGTGGTGCGTGCCCAGATGGCCAGCTTCCTGGTACGCATGATCCGGGCGGCCGGCAGCGCCGTGCCGACCCCCAGCGCCTCGCAGTTCAACGACGTCGACGGCGTGCACCGCGACAACATCGAGGCACTCGCCGCCCTCCAGATCGCCCGGGGTACGGGGGCGGCCCGGTTCTCCCCGTCGCAGGAGGTCACCCGCGCCCAGATGGCGATCTTCATCGACCGCACCTTGAGTCACCTCGGCGCCCGGTCGCCGTCAGTGACCGGCGCACCGTTCGCGGACGTGGCCGCCGGCAGCGTCGCCGCTGACGCGATCGGACGGCTCGAGGCCCTGGGCGTCGTACAGGGGGTCAGCGAGGACCGCTACGACCCGGGCCGGCCGGTCACCCGCGCCCAGATGGCCTCGTTCCTGATGCGGGCCTCGGATGTGCTCGTCGACGACGGCGTAGCCATCGTGCCCTACCTCGGTTCAGGCGACGGCGTCACCCCGCCCCCGGTCCGGCCCGACCCCACACCAGACAACGGTGACCTGTCGCGGACCGGCTTCCCGGCCAGCTGCCCCGCGCTCGACGTGAGTCTGGAGGCGATCAACCGCGCCACCTACCAGGTCGGCGGGCTGTTCGTGAATGCCCAGGGCCAGGTCGGCGTGGCGCGCTGGGGTACCGCCTGGGCCGTTCGTCCGCAGCTGCTGGTCACCAACGGCCATGTCGCCGACGAGTTCACCGACCTCGCGCAGCGGGGCATCGCATTGTCCCAGGCGGTGGCGATCAACTCGCGCACCGGCGAGCTGGTTCGCCTGCGCCGAGCGATCGTGCACCCGGAGTGGACCGAGCGTCGGGACGCCCTGCGCTCGCCGGACGTCGCGTTGTTCACCACGCAGGAGCAGATGCCTCACCAGCTCGACCTCGCCGGGGCCTCGAGCGTGCTCGGGCTCGGTGACGACATGGCGGTGGTGGGCTTCCCGGCAGACGTCGATCAGTTCCTTCCCGACGCGATCCCGACGGCTAGCTCCCTGACCGGTCAGATCACGGCGCTGCGTTCCTTCACCGGCGGTGCGGTGACACGCGCCAACCTCGACATCTACCAGCATCAAGCGCCGACGACGCCGGGCACCAGTGGTGGAGCGATCGTGCACTGTGGGCTCGTGGCCGCGATCAACAACGCCGGCACGGTGCAGATGGTGGTCGGCCCTGACGGCCAGCCCCAGCGTCAGCCGGTCTCCGCGAACAACTTCGGCATCCACGTCCGCCACATCCACGGCCTGCTCAACCTGTTCGACAACAACGTGGTCGGCGGCATCGACCTGCCGGTGCCGGCCACTCAGGCTGGTGGCGGTGGTGGTGGCGTTCCGCCGACCGGTCCGACACCCAGCGACCCCAACCAGGTCCTGCTGGTGGTCTCCGCGCAGGTCGCCCAGCAGGGTCGTACCCACCAATTCGCCTTCGAGATCCGCGCCGACCTGTCGATCCGCGGGGTGAGTCAGTGGCCGGGCGGGGGGGAGTTCCAGCTGACGGGCCAGGCCAACCAGCAGGGTCAGTTCATAATCCAGGACAACGCCCAGGGTGCGCAGCTCGGCGCCTACGAGGGGGTGATCCAGGCCAACGGCTCGGTCATCGGCGTGTACTTCGAGCCCAACAGTGGCACCAGCGAGGTGTGGCAGTTCACCGGGCAGATCGTCGGTCCCTGACCGGAGGCGTGATACGGCGGCCACGGTGTCGGAGCGTCGCAACCGGCGAGGCCCCGGAGCGTGTGGCCTGCTCACGGCGCATCGGAACTCGGTTGCCTGATGGCGACCGGGGTGCACGTCAGGCCGCCGGCGTCTCCCCCTCCGCCCTCGAGCGCGTGATCCGCTCGCGACACCACGTCCCCGGCCGACCGCACCGGCTCAGAACACCACCTCGACGGCCAGCAGTCCTTCGGCGCGCTCCCGGCCGCTGAGCGCCAGGCAGAAGTCGACCGCGTCGAGGTGCAACGACGGCCCACCACCTCGGTGGGTGAAGCGCCCGCCGGCCGGTCCGGTCAGGATCAGCGACACCGGCTGGTCATGGCTGCGGGCCCACTCGGCGGCGACGTCCATCACGATCCGGCCGTCGTGCTCGGCGGTGAGTTCGAGCTGACCGCCGGTGGCACGAACCACGTCGACACGGTGCATCCACTGGTCGCGCAGGTACACGACGTCGACGAGGTGGCCGAGGCGGATGGGGCCCAGCGGTCCGGGCACCTTCACGCGACGCATCGGGCCTGGGGTGCGGTACCGGCCGCGGATCGCCTTGGGAGCGATGGCTTCGAGCTGCTCGCACAGCTCGGCGGGGGAGAGGTGGTCGCGGTCGTCGACCTGTACCTCGTTGATGCCGTCGACCAGCGGCCGGCCGGTGCCGCGCACCCGGCGCCGGCCGCGCAGCAGTTGCGCGGCGTTCTCCCGCATCGAGGCGTTGGCCTCGGCGGCGCCGAGCAGGTGCGCGACCATCCGGCGGATGTCCCAGGCCTCGCAGGCAGTCGGTCGCTGCCACTCGTCCGCATCGAGCCCGGCGAGCAGGGTCAGGAGTCGGTCGTACTCGGTGGTGGCCAACTGCACCATCTCGTCGCCGTCGATGCGTGCGAGGGCGCCGAGGTCGATCGCGCCGCGGCCGGGGTCGTGACCGGAGGTGCGGCCGGCGTCGTCGCTGGTGCCGGGGTCGGTGGCCATCGCCGTGTCCTTGGGGTTTCGGGTGGTCATGTCGCGTCCTTTCGGGTGTCGGGCTCCGCGGGGAGATTCCGGGGCGGGGCCGGGGTTTGGTCGAGGTGGTGCCAGAACAGATCGACCACGTCGTCGATGAGGTCGTGCCAGCGCCGGCCACCGGGGTCGTTGGCCAGCTGCTGGTGGGCCAGACCGCTCGTGAGTGCGGTCCACAGGTCGAGGTCGTGCTGCTCGATGACGCCGAGCTCCGCCAAGCGGGCGCGCATGCTGTCGTAGGCCTCAACGGCGGGCGCGTAGGCGTCCGGGGAGGGCTCCCAACCGGCGATGGAGCGCTGGAACAGCAGCTGGAAGCGCACCGGGTCGTCGCTGGCAAAGTCGAGGAAGAAGCGGGCGCCGGCCAGCAGCACCCCGCGGGGGCCGACCTCGTCGAGCGGAGGGATCGCCGCGAGCTGACCGGCGAGGAACTCACGGTTGGCGGCGGCGAACATCGCGTCATAGATGTCGGGCTTGCCGGCGAAATACTCGTATAGCGACGGGGCGCGCATCCCGACCCGGCCAGCGAGCTCGCGCAGCGAGAAGCCGGTCAGCCCGACCTCGTGGGCCAGCTGCCAGGCGGCATCGAGGATCTGGGCGCGGGTTGCTTTGCGCCGGGCGGCGACCCGAGGGCTCGCAGTAGTGCTCGGGGACGGGCTCGCGGTGGGGCTCGGAGCGGTGCTCGCGGTATCGGTCACGGTTCGTTTCCTACCGACGTTAGGTAGTCCGAATGCTGTTCGGAATTCTTGCACGTGGTCGCCGGGTCGTCAACTCCCGATCACGGCACGGTCTCGGTCGGCCTATCCCCGCCGGCGGATGTCGGCCGCCGCTCCGCGTCGCCTTCCCGCGCCGCCGTCCGAAACTCGCGCTGACGCAAGTTGTGCGCTCCCGTCGCACGGCCGGCCGTCGGAAACTCACGCTGGCGCGAGTTCTGTGCCGCTGCGGCCCGCTCAGCCCCGCCGCGGCGGCCCGCTCAGCCCCGCCCTGCCGCCCCGCGCCTTCCCGCGCCGCCGTCCGAAACTCGCGCTGACGCAAGTTGTGCGCTCCCGTCGCACGCCCGGCCGTCGGAAACTCGCGCTGGCGCGAGTTCTGTGACGCTGCGGCCCGCTCAGCCCCGCCGCGGCGGCCTGCTCAGCCCCGCCCCGCCGCCCCGCGCCGCCGTCCGTGGCCCCTACGAAGTCCAGCAGCACGTTGCCGTTGGGGTCGCCGAGCGTCTCGCTGTTGAGCGACACTGCGACGGTGGTAGTTGCTTGCGGGGCACCCGTTGCCGGTGGCGATCAGAGGCCTTCAGGAGGCGTCGACCTCGTGATAGTCGAGGGCGACCGCCTCGCCTGGAGCTTCCCGAGTGCGCTGGAGGATGGCTGCGACCGTGTCGGTCACCTCCGGCTCGTAGAACACCGCCTCGCAGATCTCACACGCAGGCGCGGGCACTCCTCGGATGACGATCGCACTTACCCGGCCATCCTCGTGCTCCAGCACGTGACGGTGCACGAACGTGGATCGTCGCAGGCTCCCACCATCGAAACGGCGATCATCGCTGACCGCGATCCCCCTTCCTGCGGGTTCGATAGCCCGTGGTCGGATCCCAGCCATGGGTCGAGTCGGGCTCGCGCGCCGAGGGTACGACGGTCACGTCGAAGACGTCATCCTCCCCGATCACGACATGCAGCGAGCGGCCAGCAACCGTGCTGAGCAGCACGTAGCGGACGCGGTCATCGTGCTCGTACGCCTCGACGATCTCGTTGTTGGCAAGCGCGGTCTGCACCTCGACACGAGTGATGGTTCGGCCGAGCATCTTGTCCGCGGGCGCCGGGCTCTCGATCTGTCGTGCGCGTGGGAGGAACGACTCGCCGATGTCGTGGGCCGCCACGCTCCCCCCTCGGCAACGATGGTGGGACATGATGCCAAGGGCCCGGCGGTTCATCCCTCGAACGGTCGGTTGGCTTGTGGATGAACACGAATGGGCGGTGCAGGAGCGGCCACCACCTCGCCAGTTGGGGGCGGTTGTCCGGCGATGGTTGTGAAGGTCCAACGCCAGCGCCCCGCACACCAGAGAACCGGGAAATCGTGGCAGCTTGCAGCGCTCCGGCCGACGCACGCGCGGCTCGCCTCGGGCATGGCCACGTTGACGCCCCCAGCCCCTTCCCTGGGCACGGTCCCCGTTCGCGGGGCGCAGCGCCAGGTACCATGCTGTGGGCCGACCCCGCCTGCACCGCTTGGGCCCGCCGGTGGGCCTCAGCCAGGAAACCAGCCATGACCGGCGACCGAAGTGACCTACTGCGACGGTTCCTCGGACACCTCGACGACGTGTGGAGTCGGCTCGCCCGATCGGTTCCGGGCGGGTGGGTCGAGGAGGCGGGCGGGCTGAGGTGCATCGCGACCGGGTCGCCGAGCCCCTCGTTCAACCTCGCGCTGGCAAGCGAGCACCGGCGAGATGCGCAGGTCGCGCTGGATGCGGCTCACGACCGCTTCGCCGAGGCCGGGCTGCGCTGGCTGCTCAAGCTGCAGCCCGAGTTCGACCACGACCTGGTCGATCAGGCGCGGCACCGCGGAATCGAGCTTGAGGAGGAACCGGTTTACGCCATGCCCATCCGGCCCTGGGCCGCAACGATGACACAGGTGTGGGACTCCCCGCTGTCGATCAACGTGGTCGGTAGCGAGACGATCCGCGACGCCGTTGCCTGCTTCGCGGAGGCGTTCGGCGCCGACCCGGACGCTGTAGTCCGCGAGCTCGGGCCCAACCTGCTCACGATCCCGACGTTCACCGTCTTCGTCGGCTCCCTCGAGGGGGAGCCGGTCGCCACCTCGATGCTGGCGACTTCACGCCGTGTGGGCCTGGCGGGTGTCTACAGCGTCGCCACCCGACCCGCCTACCGAGGTCGGGGCTTCGGGACCGCGCTGACTGCCGCCGCACTTGCCGCCGCGGATGAGCAGGGGTATGAGACCGCGGTGCTCGAACCCTCGCTGTCGGGCGCCCCGGTCTACCGGCGGATGGGCTTCGAACCGGTCGGCACCACCCTCGAAGCGGTGATTTCGGCCATCGATGGCTCCTGACGCTGTGGTCGTGGCTTCGCCGCGCTGGCTGCGACCCCCCGGGGCGGAGATCTCCACCCGTGATGGCGC
>SLLJ01000039.1 GCA_007134165.1 Nitriliruptoraceae bacterium
CATCGCTTCCGCGGCATCGCTTCCGCGGCATCGCTTCCGCGGCTCGCGGGCTTCCGGGGTCGATGTGTGGCCGCCGATCGGGGCCACACTGCGGACATCTGCCCGTCCAATCCATGCTCACTCCCCGCGCCACCTCCGAGGCCGAACGTCGGGGCCGAGGGTCACACGCACCCAACATACGAAGTCGGCTCCGATCGGGAACCCGGTCAAAGGTGGGGGTCGGAGTCGTCGATGGTGCATCGGCACGATCATGCCGCCCTGGCCGAGGTCGTCCGACGCCGCGATCCTCAGGGGCGCTGCGGATGCACCGATCTCTGCACACCTCGCGTTCCGGTCGGAGTCTGGCGATTCGCTGTGGGCTGCTTGCACCGAAGAACGCCCATGCTCACCCGGCAAGCGATGTGCTGGCGGGTGTGCGCTCCCCATTGGGCAGCAGAACCGTTGCGTCAAGGCCAGCAGGTACGGCTGCCAGGGTCGACTGGCGTCGATCGAGCCGACCAGCGGAAGACCGTGGTTTCGGCAGGTCAGGGCGATGAGCAGATCGTGCACGATGTCACCGAGGTCGAGGAGCCTGGCCGCGCGCGGGCGCGGCGAGATCAGGACGGGCGAGTGTCTGGAACTCGTGGTTGTTGTCCGCGAGTTGCCTCTGGCTGACGTGCTTTGGGACGCTGTCCCCCGCCGGCGTCACCGAGCGTCCGGTGATCAGCCGGGTCCCGTGGGTGCGGAGGCAGGTCGATGGACCACCGCGATGAAGACGCGCTGCTCGCGGAGTTGCGTGCGGCCGGCCGTGCCGAACGGCTCCAGCAGCTGCTGCTGTTCCGCAGCCCGGGCCGTGGCCCCAACCACCCCGACGACCCGGTCGCCCTGTTCCGCCACTACCACGAGTCCGACCCGACGGGAGCCGTGGACACGGCGCTCCTGCTCGTCACCGCCGAGCGCTGGGACCGCCACGCCCGTCGCGTGCTCGCAGAGATCGAGGCGTGCGGCATCCTCGACGACCCCGACCTCGATCGGTTGGCCCGCAAGCTGCTCGGGCCGGACGACCCCGACATCGTGTTCCCGGCCCGGTGGCTGACGGAGCACTTCGGCGAGGTCATGCCTGACCCGGACGCATCGGTGCGCTCGAAGCGCCGGCCGCGACCGCCGCTGCGCCGCTGGGCTGCCGATCGCTGCCTGCGGCGGCAGGTGGTGACGGCCGGACAGGCCCTGAGGATCGCGCGGCGGCTGAGCGACAGCCACCGGTGGGCGCTGATCGACGGCGGGCTGGACGCTGCTGATGCGCTGGCCGAACGCGACGTGGCGTGCTGCATCGACGCGGCGTTGTCGTCGGGGAAGGGGCCGCTGCGGCTCCGGGCTCTGCGCCTGCTGGCTGCGCGCGGACAGCGTGAGCGGGCGGTCGAGCGAGCGAGAGCTGACGGCGACGCGAAGGTGCGCGCCTGGGCGCGGCAGCAGGATCAGCAGGACCAGGGGGCGGAGTCCGACACCCAGCGCGGCGCAGGAGGCAGCCGATGACCATCGACGTGCGCAGGCGTGAACTCCTCGCCGCCGAGGACGAGGACGGGTACCAGCAGTGGGCGTTGCCCAACCCGCTGACCCTGCCGCCGATCCGGCTGCCGGACCGCGACGTGCTGGCTGAGGCGGCTGCGGCGACGCCGGCCTTCGATGACCTGCGCACCTTCGTCGCGTTCGTCGGCGACGGCCGGCACTTGACGGCGAAGGGCAACCTGAAGTTGGCAGACGGCGCCGCGCTCCTGCGACTGCTGCTCGGTGTCGAGGATGCGGAGGAGCCGTCGCGCTGGCCGCGTCCGACGGGCGTGCGCAGCACCGCCGACCTGCCGGCGGTCAACCTGCTGCGCCGATGGGCCGAGGCGGCTGGGCTGGTCGAGGTCGACGGTCGGTGGCTGCGATGCGGGGAGCGTGCCGCGCTCGTGGCTGACGACCCTCTGGAGGCGTGGCTGGCGATGATCATGGGGCTGCTGGACCTCGGTGCGGCCAGCCACCTGTTCCTGCAAGGTGAGCTTGCGCCCCACTGGCTGGATGAGGTGGACGAGCTGGTGGCCCTCGAGTGGTTGCTCGACCTGTACGCAGCCGACGGCCCGGTCCCGCTGGAGGAGCTGGTTGGTCAGGCGCGCGAGGAGGCCGCTGCTCTCCGGGAGGCCGGCGATGCCCGCCGGGAGACCTCCGATCTCGATCCGCACGTCGCGCAGCTTGACCCTGACCTCGCCGACCTCCACGACCTGATCCTGCCCGGCGTGGTCCGGCAGGTGATCGCGCGGCTCGAGGAGCTCGGCGCGGTCTCGGTGACTGGCATCACCGCCGAGCCGACGCGCTGGGGTCCGGTCGCGACCGGCGGCGCGGTGGCGTTGACGCCGCTGGGACGGTGGGCGGTCAACCGGCTGGTACGCGAGCGCATCCCCGCGCCGGTGATCGGCGAGCTGAGCGGCGAGGATGCGGTGACACTGCTGCGTGCCTGCTCGCGGCTCGACCCCGACCACGCCGCCGCCGAGTTCGACGCTTGGGTTGCCGCCCGCCTCGACGCTGACGTCGACGCCGATGCCGTCGCCGACCTGGTGCTCGCCCTGCGCCAGCTCGCCGCTCACGAAGTGCCGGCCGCCGTACTCGCGATCGACCTGCTCGGCGCGGAGGCAGCCACGGCGATGGGCAGGCTGAGGGACCATCCGCGGCTGGGACCGTTCGTGGCGGTGTGGCTGGGCCGACACGGCGCGGACGACTGGCGGCCCGACGGTCCCGCGGAGCTCTCGGCGCTGGTGGACCTGCTCGACGCCCGGTGGAGGCGCGACGGGCGTGACGCGCCGGCCGACGAGTTCGCCGCCCTGGGCGGCTCGGCGGTCCAACTCGCGATCATCGAACAGCTCGGACATTTCGAGCACCCCGTCGCCATCGACGTGCTCGACGCCCTCGCCTACGGCGTGGATGACGGACCGCTCGCCAAGGCCGCCCGCGCTGCCCTGGCCACCCACCCGGACGTGTCGGCGCTCGACCCGACGGGGTCGAGCGACGCGACGTCGCGCCCGTGAGCGCTCGAGCCCGCCGTTCGGCGGACCCGCTGGAGCGGGCGATCGAGGCGGCCCTCGACCCGGGCGGTTTCGTGTCGGAACGCGGGTGCTTCGCCTTCGTCAGCGACCTCGAGGGGGTCGAGACCGAGCTCGCCGCCCTCGTCTCGGAGGCGCCGGCCCGGGCGGCCGCGCTCTACGAGGCCTTCCTGGCCGGCTGCTACCAGAAGGCCGAGGAGGTCGACGACTCCGGTGCACAGTTCAGCATGTTTGTCACCGGCCTGTTCTGCGGATCGGTCACGGCCCGCCGGGCTGCCGGCGCTGACCCGGACGAAACCGCGGCCCGCCTCCTCGCATGGATGGACGACGACCCCTACAGCCTGACCTACGGTTTCGAGCACGACGTCGCCAAGGTGCTCGATCGAGCCGGCCGTGCGGCATTCGCGCGCCAGGTCCGAGCGCGTTTCGAGGCGTCTGCCGTGCCGGTCGCAGGCGCGGGTGCGAGCCGTCCGGCGGGGCCGAGCGCCGAGCGCCGCCGCTGGGCCGAGGTGCTGCGCGCGTTGTACGCCGCGCAGCCGGACTTCGACTCGTACCTCGCCCTGGCGGAGGAGACCGGCATCACCCCAGCGGACTGCTACGCGCTCGCGAAGATGCTGTCCGCGTGCCGAAAGCCCGAGGAGGCGCTGTCCTGGGTCGAGCGCGGGATCGTACTGGGCGCGACGACCCCGTACGGATCATCGGACCGCCACCGCCTCGCCGAACTCAAGTCCCGCCTGCTCGTGAAGCTCGGACGTGAGCAGGAGGCCGTCGATGCGGCCTGGGCCGACTACCAGGCCCATCCCAGCCGGTACTCCTACGACGACCTCATGAAGCTCGTGCCGGAGGCTCGACGCCGCGACTGGCACGACCGGGCGGTCGACGCGGCGATGGGCGGCGACCTCCCCACGATCATCGGGTTGCTCCTGCACACCAAGGAGACGGAACGGCTCGTGGAACTCATCGGCCGCAGCGCCGACGACGAACTCGAGGCCGTCGGCCATCACACGGCCGAGGAGGCGGCCGGGAAGATCGAGAAGACCCACCCAGGTGTGGCGGCGCGGCTGTGGCGCGCGCAGGGCGTTCGTATCGTCAAGGCGAAGAAGAGCCGGTACTACGACGCCGCGCTGCACAACTTCGAACGCGCAAGGCGTTGCTACGCCGAGGCCGGGCTGATCGCCGACTGGGAGCAGGTCGTGGACGAGGTGCGCGTCGAGCATCACCGCAAGACGAGCTTCATGCCGGGGTTCGAACAGATCGTTCGCGGGGCTGGGCAGGAGCCCGAACCGTCCTTCCTCGAGGTCGCGAAAGCCCGCTGGTCCGTTGGCCGTTGACCCCGTCGGACGTCGGGCCCTGCGGGCAGCAGCGGCATCTGATCGCTCACGACGGTCAGGCTGCTCCTCCAGCACCGCGTCACGAGGAGCGCTCAGATCGTGATGACCCCGTGGCTTCGTCACCCCCGGCCCGGCTCGACCGGGCACGCCCGTCGAAGGCAAGGAACTCGGCGAGCTTCGGGTCGAGGTCGTCAGGCAGTTCATCGAGGGCATCGGTTCCGCGCATCATCGGCTCCGCGGAGGCATCCAGCGCGAACAGGATCGCGAAGGCGAACTGGCGGGCAGCGGGGTCGTTGGTGGTGCGGGCGAACTCGGTGAGTTCGCGTGCGGCGTCGAGCGCGCCGCGGCCGATGATCCAGGTCGCGATCTCGCGCTGTCCGTCGTCGTGCTCCCAGGTGGTGCACGTCTCGTAGAGGGTCTGTGCGTCCGCTTCAGCGCACTCGCCGAAGACCGGTGCGTCCACCTCGAGCTGGCGCAGCAGCCGGTTCACCGCCCACAGCCCGAGCGGCGTGATCGCGTGGGCATCCTTGTCGTCCAGCCGGGTCGGCTCGACCACACCGAGCCCGGCGAGCTCCCGTGCGATCCGAGGCACGAGTCGGTGCAGCGCATCGGCGACGACCGCCTCCTTGTCCTCATCCAGATCACCGACGAGCGGACCGGCGACGTCCGCGACCGCGCCACTCAGGACGGCGGCGAGGTGGTCGGTGGTCATGACGTCGCACGCGTAGAGGTTGAGCAGCACGTGGATCAGCAGGTCGTCGGCGATCTTGGCCAGGACGTCGCGGTCCTGCATGACGGCATCGAGGATCCCGCTCTCGAAGAGCGTCGAGAAGAACCGCCACCAGCCATCCAGAACGTCCTCACCCTCGGCAGTGGGCTGGCGGGACCCGACGTCTGAGAACAGGCCCCCGACCAGGGCGAGTCGATGCAGGCGGCGGACCTCGGGCAACTGTTTGGTCGAGCGGACGGTGACACCCGCTGCCCGCGCCCGATCGAGATCGGCGGTCGGAAGCAGCTTGGCGAGCGCTTTGGCCTGGTCCAACCTGAGCACGCGGCTGTCGCGCGTACCGTGTGGGTCGAGGAGTCGGGCCAGACGTGTCACCGACGCGAACGTGGGCGCGCGCTCTGCCGCTGCTACGAGAACCTCCCGGCCGGGCAGCACGATCGGCCGCAGCGCGAAAGCGTCGAACTGCTCGGTCTCGTCCGGCACGGGCTGCCCGCCGCAGCGCTCGCCGGAACTCTCGGACGGGCTCGTGTCGGGGTCTCCCACGCGATCCTCGTGCTCGGTGTCTCGTAGGGCCGGGGCAGGCCGCAGCGGGCGCTGCACGCGGCTGGTCGGTGCGGCGGCACGCCGACCGTAGCCGGACACCGCCGCCCATCGTGGCAGGCCGCGCAGCCTCGGCAGGCGATCGTGCACACCGCCGCCCACAGGCAGGTCCCACGGTCCCTTGTCAGGCAGCCCGATCGCCTAACCTGCGAACGTCAGGATGGAAGACCTCGAGATGGCGGCGAAGGCGAGAGAGCGGCATGGACGAGCTGATCGGTGCCTGGTCGGGCCTACGCGGGCGACGCGCCCTGGAGCTGCCCGACGACCAGTTCAGGGTCGCCTGGGACGCGGCGGTGGCCAGGGCGCTGCGTGACGGCATCGACGGGGCTCGGGCCGGCCTCGCGGCGATGTTCCTGGCAGGGCTGCACCTCGTGCGGGAGGACGAAGATGAGCTGCCTGCCTGGGCACATGATGCGACGCCGATCGAACTGGTGTTGATCGGCGGGCTCGGCTCCATGCCGCTGCCCGAGGATCGCGACACCTTCGATTCGTACCTCGACGCCTGGCTCGAGGCGCTCGACGAGCACGGAGCCAACGATCGTGTGAAGGCCTTCGCCGACACCGTGGCGCGGGTCGCGAGGCATCCCGACGACGGCGAACTCGACCTGATGGCGGCGGTACTGATCGAAGCGGTGGAGGATGAGTTGACGCTGGAGCCGCTGCCGCGGCGGCTCCAACCCGCGAGCCTGCTCACGTCCGGGGCAGCCCGGGTTCGCCCCCCGGGTGACTACCACCTCCCGCGGCCCCTCCCGCCGTCGGCCCGGCCCCGCAGGGTGCTCAACGGCGCGGAGACCTTCCCGGACGGATCCGCCGGCGAGCTGTTCGTGTCGGGCGCACGAACGGTCGAGGTGCGTCCCGGCGACCCTGCGATCGTGGCGTTGGTCGCGCTGGCGGCCGCCTGCCACCCCGAACTCCTCGACGACCAAGAGCGGCTGTCACGTTGGCTGTTCGCGACCCCCGCCGGGTCGGCGTTGTCGGATCTGGTGGACCTGGCGGCTGCGCTCGGAGAGCGCGCCACCGTTGACGACCTCCTGCGCTACGCCCTGGGGGCGGGGTTGCTGGACCGATCCGTTGAGATCCCTGCGGTCGACATCGCGTCGAGAGGCAAGCCCTACGGCCCGCGGAGTCGGTCCGTTCCGACCGCTGCCGGGAAGCGGCTTCACACCGAGGACCCGTCCGAAGCGGCCGAGCTCCGCGAAGCTTTCGAGGGGGCTCGGCGGGACTTCATCGCGACGTTCGGTCGTGAACCGGGACCTGACGATCCGTTGTTCTTCGACCCCGACGCCGATGAACCGGTGCCCCTCGACGAGGCTCGGCTGGCCGAGGACCTGGGCGGGATGCTGCGCGCCGCCGGTATCGCGCCCGACGTGATCTACGCGACCGAGGCGACCGGCGGGCTGCTCCTCACCGAGATGAACGAACACCTCGTCGACCGGGTCGACCGGGAGGCGTGGATCGACGCCGCATCCAGCCACCAGACCGCTGGCCAATGGATCGGCGACAGCGACCCGTGCGGGTACGTGCTGGTCCTGCGCCGCGCGGCAATCGACCTTCGTGCCGGCGAACTCCGCGCCGCCGAGCAGATCTCCACGCTCGTCGACCCGACCGATGAGGACGGCTTCGAAGCTGCCGAGCAGTGGCTCGCGGAACGCGCCGGCCAGCTCGACGACGGCCAACAAGCCCAGGTGCGAGGACGCGCAGCTTCCCTCGTGAAGGACCGGCTCCCGGAGCGAGCGGACGTGTCAACGCTCACCGAGCGCCACGACTGGTCGCAGCACCTGCCGGCAGGTTCCGCCGGTTGGTGGGCGCTGGTGGCCCTGGCCGCGGGCGTGGACACGGTCGCCGGCGTTGTCGCTCTTGGGGACGTCGTCGACGACGGGTAGCTGCCGCCACCCGGTCATCGATACCACCGTCACCGGGGGAGGTTCAGCGTCGCTGGGCGGTGCCGACCGGTAACGACCCGTGGGAGTCCTTCGCCGAACGCTTCGCGATCACCGCCGTTCTTACAGACCCCGGCGGAGACTCCCGGCGGCCTCGCGGAGCTGCTCGAGGAGAGGTCCTACAACCCGCTCGGTATCGCGCCACGAGTGCCTCGTTTCGTGGGGTGCTCGTCCTCGTCCAGCCACGGTTGAAGCACGGTCATCCCCAAGTCGGCGAGGCAACGCCTGCAAGGTGCGGGGCGCGCGCCCGGACCGCATCCGGCTTCTTGATCGGTGTCGACGCGTTCGAGTTGGTTTGGCCTGCCTGCCGGCGGTCCGGTGCCGGATCTGGACGACCGCCATACGTTCAGGGGCCGTGGCAGCGCTTGTACTTCTGTCCGCTGCCGCACGGGCAGGGCTCGTTGCGGCCAACCTTGGGGCCCGTCCGGATCGGCGGCGTCGTGTCCGCTGCATCGCGTCGTAGCGCCGCACCACCTCGGTGCGCTCCTTGTCCCGGGCGGCAACCTCGTCCTCCCGGCCCGGCTGCCCCGCCAGCAGTTCCGTCAGCCGTTCGTCGGCGGCTTCGACGTCGACCGCCACGCCGGTCTCGGCCACGAGCGCCGCCGCCGCACGCCAGACCGCCTCCGCGCGCGTCGGATCGCCGAGCTTGCGGTGCACGTCCCCGAGGTGGATCCGCCGCCAAACGTCGTCGGGGCAGGCGCGGACGCTGGCTTCTGTGTGCTCCAGCGCCTCCGGGCGCCCACGTTCGGCGAGTGCCACCGCCAGGTCGGACACGTGCAGCGCCGCGTTGTCGGGATCCAGCCGCTGCACTGCCTCGCCGACGGGAACGAGGAGTTCGTCCTGCCCGGCCTTGCCGAGGTTGAAGATCGCATCGGTCAGCCAGTCGGTGAGGCGCCAGGCGAGCTCTTCGTCCTGCTCGAGCAGGTCGCGGAAGGGGGCACCAGTCGTGAAGCGTGCTGCGAGGTCGAGGATGAGTGGAGCGTCGGCTCTCACCCAGGTGCGCAACGCGTCCGGATCGTCGATGGGCGTCGCAGGCTCGGCCTCCAGCGCCGCGCGCAGCCATCGGCTGAGCCTCCACAGTGGCGGCGGCGCCTCCAGGCGCTGCACACCCTCGGCGATCGCCGCCCACCCGCGACGGTTGCTCTGCGCTGCGCGCTTCAGCCGCCGGTCACTCACGCGCTTGGCCTCCGCAGCATGCGCAGCGCACATCGCTGGGATGTGCTCATGGAGATCGGCAGGGAAGCCGAACCCGGCACCTGCGCACGCCGGACCGTCGGGCCTGGCCCTGTCCGGCGGCGTCAGCCGCACGGGCGATCGGTCGAAGTCGACCGGTCCGAACTCGGCCTGCAGCAGATCCTGGATGGCGCCGAACCCCATCGGCTCCCAGCCGGCCGACACCAGACCGATGTCCGGGTCGGGCCAGCGCCGATCGGTATCCGCGCCCGGCACGTCAGCCACCGGGTCGGCAAGCAACGGCTTGGCTGCACCCCGGTGCGCTGCCTGCCGGTAGGCGCCGGTGAGCAGGAGTTGCCCATGCGCGGCGCTGCTAGCGACCACGATGGCCGACTCCAGCAGCGCCCACTCCTCGTCAGGGAGATCGACAACCGCGTCGGCGACGGTCGCAGGGACTCCGAGGGGAGGCATGTCCGTCTTCGGCAGCATGCCGGTCCGAAGCCGGACATCTGCCCGGCAGATCGCGAAGCCCTGCTCACCTCCTGGCATCACCCGCGTCGAGGTGCGACCCGGGTCCCGGTGGCTGCGGGGAGTTGCGGGTGACGAACGACGAGGGTGGCATCGAACGCTGAGGACAGCGCGGGCTGGTGCAGCCATGCCACCGAGGTCGTCACGCCCCGAGCCGACCTGGAGGGGCTGCGGCGTGTCGACGCCGATGTGCGGGAGGTGCACCGGCCTGAGCGCCACGGTACATCGCGCTCCGACCTGATTCGCGCGGCGAACCGTGGGTCCGAGCGCTGCCGGACTCCGAACTCGAACGGTGGTTCGCCGTGCTCCTCGCGGCAGGCCGCGCCCCTGGGTGGACGTCGGTCGAGCGGCTCCGGAGGTCTGGTCTCGGGGCCGTTCAGACGAGGTTCC
>SLLJ01000327.1 GCA_007134165.1 Nitriliruptoraceae bacterium
GCAGCCTCCGGGTCCAGCCCCGCGGGCCGCACCTGCGCCGGGTAGCCGATGTCGAGTTCGGGGCCGAGTGCGACGCAGACCTGCTCGGCGTGCACCAGTGCCCCGGGGCCCACCTCGACGACCTCGCCGACGAACTCGTAGCCCAGCGGCCTACCCGGCAACGGGTCATCGGTCGTGGCGTCGTCGTCCGCACCCGGGTCACGGGGAATGAAGCGCCGTGACCCGGGGTCGAGGTCGAGGTCGGCGAACGGGGAACTGCCCCGCACCAGGTGCAGTTCGGTTCCATGGCTCACTCCGCTGACCACGGCCCGCGGGCGCACTTCACCGGGTCCCGGCGCCCGCACCGGTGCGAGCGCCAACACGAGCGGTCCGGGTCCGAGCAGACGCAGGGCGCGGGGTGCGGTCAAGGTGCGGGGTCGAGCGCGACCGGCGTACCGAGTTCAGCCGAACGGGCTGCGGCCAGCGCCACCCGGGTGGCGGCCAGGCCGTCGTGGCCGGTCACCGCCGGCGGGCGCTCCTCACGCAGGACGCCGACGAAGTCGTCGATCAGGCCCTGGTTGGCGTCCGAACCCCACTCCGGCCAGGCCAGTGGCCCGTCGCTGCCGCCGTGCACGGTGAGGCGCTGGGCAAAGGCGTCGACCCCGACCACCCCCTCGGAGGCCACCAGATCCAGGCGCAGCCCACCCCAGGTCGGGTAGACGTCGGGTTTGCTCCACGAGCAGTCGATGCTCGCGAAGACTCCCGAGGCGAAGGTCAACAGGACCACGCCCCCGGTCTCCACGGTCACGGTCGGGGCGTGCAGCAGCCGGTTGGTGGCGGCGTAGACCTCCACCACCTCGTCGTCGAGGTACCAACGCAGCACGTCGGCGAGGTGCACGACGTGGTCCATGAGCGCCCCGCCGCCCGAGCGGGTTGGTTCCACGAACCAGGCCCGGTGGCGCATCGGCAGCTCACCCTGGTTGGTGCCCATCGCCGCCTGGACCTCGCCCAGCACCCCGGCGCCCAGCAGGTCGGCGACCTCGCGCATCGGCGGGCTGTAACGCATCGGGAAGGCGGTCAGCAGCGGCACCCCGGCGCGCTCGCAGGCGGCGACCAGCGCCTTCGCGTCGTCCTCGGTGGTGGCCAGGGGCTTCTCGCACAGCACGCCGAGCCCGGCGGCGGCCACCCCCTCGACATCCCGCCGGTGCGCGGCGGTCTCGGAGCACACCACCACCCCGTCGAGGTCCCGGGACAGCAGTTCGTCGGTCGAGTCGACCCACGGCACCCCGTGCGCCGTGCACCAGGCCCGACCCCGCCCGGGGTCGTCGTCGGTGAGGCCCACCACCTCGGCGCCGGCGGCGCGCAGGTTGGCGACGTAGGCGTCCACGTGCAGGTGGGCGGCGGACAGCAGGCCGATCCTCATGCGGGCACCTCCAGGGGCGCGACGGACTCGACCCGGCCACCGTGCAGCGAGCGCTCCGCGGCCTCGGCCATCAGCAGGGCCGCCAGCCCGTCCTCAGCGCGGACCACCGGCTCGGTCTGCCCGCGCAGCACGGCCAGGAAGTGGCGCAACTCGGTGGTGTAGGGCGACTCGGCCATCGGGCTGCCCGGGATCGGGACATCCGCCAGATCCTCGGTTGGGGCCATGATCGTGCGCACGGGGGCGTCACGGTCGGAGTCGTGATCGAGGACTCCGGTGGTGCCCGCCACCTCGAAACGCGTGCGGAACACCGGAGCCGGGTACGCCCAGGACGCCTCGACGTGCGTGATCGCGCCTTGCTCGTGGGTCAGCACCGCCAGGCAGTGGTCGGGGCCGGACCCGGGGCGCAGCGTCGCCCGTGAGCGGGCCAGGACCCGGGTCACCGGGCCGGCCAGCCACCGGGCCTGGTCGAGGTCGTGGATCATGAGGTCGAGCAGCAGCCCACCTGACCGGGCGGGGTCGGCGAACCAGTCGTCGTCGCGGCCCTTGGGGGCGTAGCTCGCGCGGGTGAAGCGCAGCACGGCGGGCACCCCGATCGCGCCCCGGTCCACGGTGTGCTTGGCCAGCGCGTACTCGGGGAAGAAGCGCACCACGTGTCCGACGTGCAGTTGCACCCCGGCGTCGCGGCAGGCGGTGATCATGGCCCGTGCCTGCGCCGAGGTGCGGGCCAGAGGCTTCTCGCAGATCACGTGCCGGCCGGCGGCCGCTGCCGCCAGCGTGAGGTCGTGGTGCAGGTCGGTGGGTGCACACACGTCGACGACGTCAACGAGGTCGAGCAGTTCCTCGAGGGTGGCGCAGGCCCGTGCGCCGTGGCGTGCGGCCAACTCGGTGGGTGCCTCCCCCGGCTCGGCGCAGACCGCGACGAGCTCGGCGTCGGTGGCGGCCCAGCCCTCCGCGTGCACCGTGCCCATCGAGCCGGCGCCGACGATCCCGATCCTCACTTTATCGCTCCTTGCGTCAGGCCCCGCATGAACTGCTTGGAGAAGATGATGTACAGCGCGAGCATCGGCAGCATGGCCAGCGTCAGCACCGCGAGCACGGCGTTCCAGTCACTGACGAACTGCCCGAGGAACAGCTGCGCACCCAGGGTGACCGTGCGCACGCTCTCGCCGGGGGTCAAGATCAGCGGGAACCACAGGTCGTTCCAGATCGGCAGCATCGTGAACACCCCGATGGCTGCCAGCCCTGGGCGGATCAGGGGCATCGCGAGACGATAGACCCAGTACTCGCTGGCGCCGTCGACGCGGGCGGCCTCCTTGAGGTCGCGCGGGACCTGTCGGAAGAACAGGCCGAGCACGAACACCGCCAGGGGCAGGCCCATGGCGGTGTACACCAGGATCAGCCCGAGCAGCGAGTTCACCAGGCTGAGGTCCACCAGCAGGCGCAGGATGCTCACCGTTCCCAGCCGGATGGGGATCATGATGCCCAGCGCCAGGTACAGCGCCAGCAGGGTGTTGCCCCAGAAGCGGTACTCGCTGAGGGCGAAGGCCGCCATCGAACCCAGCAGCAGCACCAGCAGCACGCTGACCACGGTCACCACGAAGCTGTTGAGGAAGTACAACTCGAAGCGGGAGCGCTCGAACACCGTCTGGTAGCCGACCAGCGAGAAGGTCTCGGCGGTGGGCAGCCGGAAGGGTTCGCTGAAGATGGCCCGGCGCTCCTTCATCGAGTTCATCACGATCATGGCGATCGGTGCCAGCGCCACGAGCGTGTAGCCGATCAGGACCAGGTGGGGCATCGCCGCGCCCAGCCGGCGGCGCCAGGTCGGCTGGTGGCGGACCGGGTGGTGGGCCCCGGGGGCCGAGTGGGGGCGGGCGGTGGTGGTCGCGGTGGCCATCGATCGCTCCCTCACAGCTCGTAGGTCTCGACCCGGCGCTGCCAGCCGAAGAAGTACAGCAGCACGCCGGCCAGGATCAGCAGGAACATGAAGGTGGCCACGGTCGCCCCCATGGTGCTCGAGCCGCGCTGGAGTTGGAAGCCGAAGAAGGTCCGGAAGAACAGCGTTCCCATGATGTCGGTGGAGAAGTCGGGCCCGGCCAGCGCCCCCTTGACGGTGTAGATCAGGTCGAAGGCGTTCATGTTGGCGACGTAGGTCACGACCGTGACCATGCCCACGGTCGGCAGCAGCAGCGGGAACTTGATGCGCCAGAACACCTGCCAGTCGTTGGCGCCGTCGACGTAGGCGGCCTCGACCAGGTCGTCGGGGATCGAGATCAGCACGGCGTAGAACAGCAGCATCGGGATGCCCACGTACTGCCACACGCTCATCAGCGACAGCGTGATCAGGGCAGTCGAGGACCGGCCGAGCAACGGGGTCTGCACGAAGCCCCACAGCGGTGAGAGGATCAGCTGCCAGATGAAGCCCACGATCACCACGCTGAGCGTGGTGGGGATGAAGATCAGGGTGCGGTACACGGCGCGTCCGCGCAGGGTCGGCGAGGCGAGCAGCGCGGCCAGCAGCAGCCCGATGGGGTTCTGCACCACGAAGTGCACGGCGAAGAAGACCAGGTTGTTGCCGACCGCGTTCCAGAAGCGTGCGGAGAGCAGGTCGTCACCGAGCAGCAGGCGGAAGTTGTCGAACCCGACGAACACCTCCCGGCCATCCACCACGCCGAACAGCGACAGCCGCAGCGAGTCGAGCAGCGGGTAGACCATGAACAGGGTGTAGATCACCACCGCCGGGGCGAGGAAGACCAGCACGTGGGTACGTCGACGACGTCGGCGGGCAGGGGCCACGGTGGCGCTCATGCACGGCTCTCCAGGCGCTGGTGTGGTCCCCCGGGGGGGCTGCTGGCGCCGTTGCGCGGTCGCCGAGCCCCCCGGGGCGCGGGATTGCGGATCAGCCCTGCTGCGGCTCGTACCACCGCTCGAGGCCGTCCTGGACGCGCTCCGCCGCCTCCTCGGGCGTGAGCGTGCCGTTGATCACCTGCGCAGAGACGTCCCACAGTTCGTTCTCGAGGTTGGGTTCGCCACGCGAGAGGATCTGGTAGCTGTTGCGGATCGAGGTGTCGCACTGCTCGCGCCAGTCGAGGAACTCCTGGGCCAGCGGGTCGGTCAGCTCGAAGTCGACGTTGGCCAGGCTGAAGAAGCCGGGAACCTCGTTGGAGTACAGCTCGGCGAACTCCGCGGTGGTGGTCCACTCGAGGAAGGTACGCACGGCCTCGGGGTGCTCGGTGTCGGCGTTCATGCCGATGCCGATGTCGGTGTGGTCGCTGATCACGCAGGTGTCGGTCCCTTCGGGCACCGGCGGCAGGAACGCGCCGAGCTCGAAGTCCGCCTGCTCACGGAACAGTGCGATCTCCCACGACCCGGTCGGGTAGATGGCGGCCTGACCGAGGGTGAAGAGGTTCTGGGCATCCGGATAGGTGATCGACTCGAAGCCCGCCGGCAGGTACTCCGCCCAGCGCGAGAGTTCCTCGAACACCGCCACGTACTGCGGGTCGGTCAGGGCCTCCTCGCCGTTGATCAGCGCGAGCCGGCCGGTCTCGCCGTCCCAGTAGTTCGGACCGATGTTCTGGAAGCCCATGGTCGCGGCCTCCCACTGGTCGGCGGTGCCCATCGCCATGGGGGCATAGGTGCCGTCCTCGGCGATCGCGTCGAGCACGTCGTAGAACTCCGCCTCGGTGGTCGGCTCGGAGAGTCCGAGCTCCTCGAAGGCGTCGGCGTTGTACATGAAGCCGTGGATGACCGAGGCCATCGGCACACAGAACACGTCCGAGCCGTCGTCGGTGATCCAGGCACTGCGCGCCACGTCGTCGAAGTTCTCCATGCCGGGCAGGTCGTTGAGCGAGTTCAGGAAACCGTCCTCGAACAGCGCCAGCGAGACATCGAACGGGCGGCAGGTGATCAGGTCACCCGCCGCACCACCGGCGAGCTTGGCCTCGAGGGCCGCGTTGTACTCGTCGGGGGCGGTGGGCTGGAACTGCACGCGGATGCCGGGCTCCTGTTCGTGGAAGGCGGGCAGGATCACGTCCTCCCAGATCGGCAGGTCGTCGTTGCGCCAACTCTCGATCACCAGGGTGACCTGCTCGCCGTCGGCCTCGGGCTCATCGGCGGGCTCGTCGGCAGGGTCGTCGGCAGCGTCGTCGGCAGCGTCGTCGGCGGGTTGCTCGGCGGGGTCGTCCCCGGTCTCCCGCGGATCCTCGCTCTCTCCGCACGCTGCCAGCACCAGCGCCGCAGCCAGCGCGCTGATGATGACCGATCGTGTCCTCATCGGTTGTCTCCTCGAAAGGGTGGAACGGGGTGCGAACGGGGGCGTTCGCACCGGTGGTCAGCCTCCGGCGGGGTCCGCCGTCAGCGGTCGGGATCCAGGGGTCGGGTCGGGGCGCGGATCGGTGCTGGGATCGGTGCCCGGACCCCGGCGCTCGGGTGGGCGCTGCGCTGCGGCACGGTGCACGAGCCGCCCCCCCACGATCGTGGCCAGGACCTCCAGGGCGTCGTCGAGCACGACCAGGTCGGCATCGGCGCCGGCGATCAGGCTGCCCTTGCGGTCCTGGACACCGATCGCCCGCGCCGGGGTGCGGCTCACGGTCGGCCACAGTTGCTCGAGGCCGAGCCCGGTGGCCGCGACCAGGGTTCGCAGCGCCCGGTCCAGGGTCAGCACGCTGCCCGCGAGGGCGCCATCGGGCAGGCGCACAGCACCGTCACGCACCTCGACGGTGCGCCCGCCGATGCGGAAGGTGCCCTCGGGCCGTCCGGTCGCCCCGATCGCGTCGGTCACCAGCAGCAGCCCGTCGCTGCCCTTGACGGCATGCACGAGCCGGAGCAGCGCGGGGTGGACGTGGACGCCGTCGGCGATCACTTCGGCGCGCACCTGCGGGTGGTCGAGCACCCCACCCACGGTGCCCGGCTCGCGGTGGTGCAGCGGGCGCATGGCGTTGCCGGTGTGGGTCGCGTGGCGCACCCCGGCGGCCACCGCGGCCCGGACCTGCTCGAAGGTGGCATCGGAGTGGCCGATGCTGGCGGTCACCCCGGCCTCGCGGCAGGTGTGCACCAGCGCGAGGTTCTCCTCGATCTCGGGCGCCAGGGTGATCAGGCGCACGACCCCGGTCGCGAGGTAGGCCGCGACCTCGTCGGGGTCGGCGGGCCGGATGTCACGCTGGTCCTGGGCTCCGCAGCGCCGGGGGTTGAGGTAGGGGCCCTCCATGTGGGCGCCGAGCACTCCTGCCCCGGGCAGTGCTCGTCCCCGCAGCTCGGCGATCGTCTCCAGGGCGGCCAGCGTGGCGGGATGGCTGGCGGTCCAGGTCGTCGGCAGGAACCCGGTCACCCCGTGCCGCGCCTGGTGGGCGGCGATCGCCTCGAGCCCGGCGGGGTCGGCGTCCATGGTGTCGTAGCCGACGGCCCCGTGCCCGTGGACGTCGAGGAATCCCGGCAGCACCCAGGCCCCGTCGACCGTCAGGCGTTCGGGCAGGTCGGACGGTGGCGAGGTGGAGGCCGGTCCGATCGCCGCGATGCGTCCGTCGCGTACCGCGATCCACCCTCCCGGCAGGGTCCCGGTTGGCGTCAGCACCCGGGCATCGGCCACCAGCAGGCTGCTCACCTCGTCCACCTCCCACGGTCGCGGTACCGCGCCAGCAGCGGCGCATTGACGTCGGGGCCGTGCTCCAGGTTCTGGCTGGTCAGCACCGGTGCCGCGTGGCCCTGGGCAGCGAGCACCTCCACGACCCGGCAGGCCATGGCGTGCAGTACGGCGATACCCAGCTGCGTCGACAATGGTCCGATTCCGATCCCGGCGACCTCCAGGGCGGTGTCACCGGCTGGGGCTCCGGTGTCGATGACCACCTCGGCGAGTTCGTGCAGCCGGTGACCGTCGGGGTGCCGGGAGGCCACGCGGCCGGCGTGGGCCAGTGAGGTCACGGCCACGACGTGCAGACCACGCTCCCGGCCCTCGCGGGCCAGCTCCACCGGGACCGGGTTGATCCCGGAGTTGGAGACGATCACCAGCACCTCGCCGGGCTGACAGTCGCTGGCCTCGAGCACGGCCGGGGCGTAGCCGGGCAGGCGCTCGAGGTGGGCGCCCAGCGATCCCGCACCCGGGCCGAGCGCAGGGTCGGCGATCGCCTGGACCGCGGCCAGTCCGCCAGCGCGCACGGCCAACTCGAGGGCGACCAGCTGGGAGTGTCCGCTGCCGGTCACGTGCAGCACGCCGCCGTGCCCGATCGAGGTGGCCAGCAGCTGTGCGGCACGCTCGATCGGCTCGTGCTGAGCGCGCAGCCGGTCGATGGCCGATGCCGCGGTCTCCAGGTAGCGCTCCGCGGCGTTCATGCGGCCCTCTGCAGTCGCTGGACGTGCCCGTCGAGCCGGCCGAGGTGCCCCCGGGCGAGTCGGGCCGCGCCGAGCAGGGCGTCGCCGTCCGGCGGGCGGACCCGGGCGGTCGGCAGCGCCCGGGTCAGCGCCGAGGTGAATGCGTCGGTCAGGATCGGACCGAGCCGGGGCACCCCGCCGGTGGCGGCGACCTCGGGGTGGTCGTCGGGTTCGAAGACGCGGTGCGCGGCTGCGGCCACCGTGTCGGCGAGCTCGGCACCGGCTCGCGAGAGGATGTCGGCGGCAATGGGGTCACCGGCCCGTGCCAGCGTGGCGACGTCGGGGGCGAACGCCGCGATCTGCGGCGCGGGGTGGGTGGTGCCGTACACCAACGCGATCAGCGGGGAGATGTCGCCGTAGCGGGCGCGCAGCGCGGCGAGCAGCGCTGGCGAGCCGCCGCGTCCGTCGGCCGCACGCAGCCCGGCGGCCAGGCCCTCACGCCCGATACGGAAGCCCGATCCGTCGTCGCCGAGCAGATAGCCCCACCCGTCGACCCGCGCGGTATCGCCCTCCGGGGAGACGGCCAGGCAGATCGTGCCGGTGCCCGCGGCCACGACCACACCCGGCGCGGTGCCCAGGGCTCCGAGGTAGCTGGTGACCACGTCGCTCGTGACGTGCACGGCTGGGGCCTCGATCTGCTCGCCGACCAGCGCAGCGACCTCGAGCGCCTCGGGTGAGGGCGCGAACACCCCGGTCAGTCCGATCCCGACGGTGGCTGCCCGCCTCGGTGGCGTCCAGCCGGCGAGCGCGGTCCGCAGGGCGGCGCGCAGGGTGTTGGCGGCGTCGGGACGGGAGGTGTGCTCGATGCCGGGTCCGGTCCCGATCGGGGTGAGCCCGGTCTTGTCGGCGGCGGCGACGCGCAACCCAGAGCGGCCGGCGTCGATCGCGATGATCGTCGGGGGGCTCACGCCCTGCCTCCGACGCGGCCGCGGGCGGGCAGCAACTCGGTGACCAGTTGGTAGCGGTCACCGCGGTACAGCGAGCGCACGAACTCGATCACCCGCTCGCCGGCGTCGTAGCTGACGCGCTGGAACAGGAAGGCCGGAGACAGGTCGGGCACCCCGAGCCGTGCGGACTCCTCCGGGGAGGTGACGGTGGGCTCGATGGTCTGGGTGGCGTGGGCCAGCGTGATCCCGTAGCGCTCGGCCAGCAGGTCGTAGAAGCTGCGCTGCTCGAGGTCGTCTGCGGAGAGGTCGGGAACCACGCTGATCGGCGTGTGCAGGGTCTCGATCGCCATGGTCTCGTCGTCGGCGAGCCGCAGCCGCTCAACGCGCACGATGTGGTCGTAGGGCGAGATCTCGAGCCGGCGGGCGATGCGGGCCCCGGCAGGGACCATCTCCAGGCTCAGGGTCCGGGCTCCGGGCTTCAGCCCGCGGCGCAGCATGTCCTCGGAGAAGGAGGTCATGGTCAGCGGCTGGGAGATCTTGGGGGCGGCGACGAACGTGCCGCTGCCCTGCCGGCGGGTCAGGTAGCCCTCCCGCACGAGGTCGGCGATGACTCGGCGCAGCGTGACCCGGGAGACTTCGAGTTGAGCGGCCAGACGACGCTCGGGGGCGATGGCCGCACCAACCTCCTGGCTGTCGATGAGTTCGAGCAGGTACTCGCGGACGAGTTCATGCTTGGCCGGGGCCACCGTCGTCACCTCACTTTGGTCCGAACCACTGGGCGCGCAACCGGGTCGGGAGGGCGGCGGAACGCCGGTTCAGGGGCTCCGATCACGATAGCAGGCTGGTGGATTGGTGCATACCTCTGTTCAGCGAGCCGATGGTGCCCACCCCGGTGACGCAGATCAACGCGACCGCGCCCCGCCGATGGTCGACGGGGCGCGCGTAGCCCGGACGGGGTTCGAACCCGCGTTACCAGCTTGAAAGGCTGGGGTGCTGGACCACTGCACTACCGGGCCGTGGCTCCCCGCCGGGGTCGCCGGGGAGCGGTTCGGCAGGCTAGCGGGTCGGACCCGTACCGTCCGACCGGCGCCGCCACCCGGCCAGCACCACCCCGCCGAGCAGCACCACCGCGAGCCCGCGTGTGAGCCAGCCGAGCACGTCGCCGATCACCAGGAAGGGGGTGGAGCCACTGACCAGCGGGACCTGCCGGCGCAGGGTGTCGCGGGTGAATAACTCGGTGCGGTCGTGCAGTGCGCCATCGGGGTCGACGAAGGCCGAGGCCCCGCTCAGTGCGCCATGCACGACCCAGCGGCCGGTCTCGACCGCACGTAGCTGGCTCTGGGCCAGGTGCTGGTCGGGTTCTGCGCTGTCACGGAACGAGGCGTCGTTGGTCACCGCCAGCAGCAGTTGGGCAGCGTCCCGCTCCCCTCGGACGTTGGAGCGCACCACCTCGGTGAACAGGGTCTCGAAGCAGATCGCCACGGCGATCGGTGTGCCGTCGGGCAGGTGCAGGGTCTGGGGGCCCTGGCCCGGCTTCGCGTCGCGAGGCACCTGCTCCAGCGGGGGGAACCAGTCCAGCCAGGGCCGCAGCGGGACGAACTCCCCGAAGGGAACCAGCCGTCGCTTGACGTAGCGGTCGACCTCGTGGAACCCGTCCTGGTACTGCACGGCGGCGATGAGGCGCTGGGTCCGAGGGTCCGGGCCGTCGAGGCTCGCTCCGGCGATCAGGGTTCCCGCGGCGGCTGCGGCCTCGTCGACCAGCGCCGCGAGTGGCGCGCCGCGTTCGGTGGAGGGATCACGGTCGATGCTCGACTCCGGCCACACCGTCAGCTCGGGGCGACCACCGGCATCGATCGCCTCCAGGGTCAGGTCGCGCTGGGCGGTGGTGATGGTCAGCGGTGCATCGGCCACCGGCTGCTCCCAGTGCCGGATGTCGTTGCCCTGCACCACGAGCACGTCGAGGCTGCCGACCGGCTCCGGGGGCTCGATCGTGGCCAGGACCGAGACCAGCAGGCCGCCGACCAGCAGACCGAAGGGGATCCGGGCGCGGGCCACGGCGCGCTCGACGTCGTGGTCGGGATCCGAGCGCACTCCCCGTACCGTGGCGCGCCCGGCGGCGTAGGCCGCCGCCCCGATCAGGACCACCAGCAGCGTGATGCCGCGCCCGCCGACCAGCCGAGCGGTGGGCAGCAGCCAGGAACCGTCCACGTGCGCGTAGGCCAGCGCACCCCAGCCGAATCCGTTGAGCGGCACGATCGAGCGCCAGGCGTCGATCCCGGTCCAGGCCACCGCGGCGACCACCGCCAGCCACGGGGAGTTCAGGGCCGGGCGGATCAGTGCCGCCAGCAGGGCCATCCACGCGGCCTGGATCAGAGTCAGCAGCCCCCAGCCCACCACCCCGGCGGGAGCGATCAGCCAGGAGAGCATCGGCGCGAAGGCCACCAGGCCGGCCAGGGCTCCGAGCCGTCCGGCCCGGACCCCACGGCCCGATGCTGCGCGAACGTCGAGGTCGAGTGCGGCCAACAGCAGGCCAGGGGCCAGGAAGCTCGTCCACCACCAGCCGACGGGCGGGTGCGCCAGGAGCACGGCCAGGCCGGCGCAGGCGGCCAGTGCCGGCGACGCTGCGCCGGCGGCCCGGCTGCTCACGCGCAGTCGATGCAGAGCATCTGCTCCGGATCCGAGAGCTGGCTCTCACGCTTGGCCAAGTAGCAGCCTCGACACACGAACTCCCCGTCGCGAACGCCCTCGAGTTCGTCCTCGACGAACTCCTCGCTCACCACCGTCGTGAGGTCCTCCTCCTCGACCACGGCGTCGTCGTCGAAGGCGGCGGCGGCCGTGGCGACCGCGGCCACGGCCGGATGCTCGGCGTCGTCGTCCTCGACGGCTTCGAGCTCAGGCTCGTCGTCCGTAGGGTCCTCGGCGTCCTGGTCGTCCTCGGGGTCGTCATCGGCGTCTGTCTCGTCGTCCTCGTCGTCCTCGTCGTCGAACAAGTCCTCGTCCTGGTCTGGCTCGAGGTCTTCGTCGTCGATGGCGACCTCCGCCTCGTCGAGGTCGTCGGGGGACGGCGGGGGGTCGGTGCGGGCGGTCAACGGCCTGCTCCTCACAGCGAACGGGGCTTGGGGACGCGGGCGCGGTTCCTATCAGAGCCGAGGACCCGCGCGCAAGCACGCCGGGCCCCGGACCGCGAACGGTCCAGGACCCGGCGCCTGCTGCGCTGCGGCTGCCGTTGGGGCCGGTCTCTCCGGTCAGGCCGGACAGACCGTTGTCTACTGAGCAGCCCGCCGCAGGGTCGGCACCTTCGTGCGGGAGGCGCGTTGGCGCGGCCGGTCGATGTCGGATCCGGTGAGCGTGGCGCCCCCGCTCCCCTTTCATGGTGTGCGGGCGCACTGCACCAGCCGCGTGGGCCCGCGTCAAGACCAACGGTCGATGCGCGCAGTCGCTTTGCGCCAACCGCTCGCCCGGTCACGCACACCGGCCAGGCGCGTCGGGCAGCGGCGCGTCACCATGGGCAACACGACCCTGCACGAGTGTCAAAACCGCACGCGTGCCACGCGGGTCCTCAGCCTGGTAGGGACTGCCGGCGAAAGCGGCCAGGTCGGCGCGCATGCCCGCTCGCAGCACCCCGACGTAGCGCTCCTGGCGCGCCGCGTAGCGACCTCCGAGCGTCGCCAGACGCAGCGCCTGGCACCGGGTGATGGCGCGAAGTCCCCGTTGCGGGGCACTCGCCGCCTGCACGCCCTCCCAGGGATCCAGCGGGTTCTCCGCGCTGTCGGAGCCGAAGGCCACCTTGACCCCGGCATCGAGCAACTGCCGGAAGGGGTTGGTCCAACCACGCCGCTGGGGACCGAGCCGGGAGGCGTACAGGCCGGCCTCGCCTCCGAATCGGGGCTCGAAGGCGGGCTGGCCCGACACGACGACCCCGAGCTCGGCCAACGGAGCTGACAGTTCTGGCGGGACCACCACGCCGTGCTCGACCCGGTGACGCAGGCGTCGCACCGTCTGGGGCTGTCGCTCGGCGGCGAGCCGGTGCTCGACGGCCCGCAGTGAGGTCAGCAACTGGCGCAGCGCGGCATCGCCGATCGCATGCACCCCGAGTTGCAGACCAGCTCGGGTCCCGGCGAGCAGCCACTCGGTCAGGCTGTCGTCGTCGAGTTCGAGATGGCCGCTGGCCTCCGGACGGTCGTGGTAGGGCTCGCTGAGCGCTGCGGTGTGGGCCCCCAGGGAGCCATCGAGCAGGACATCGCCTCCGGCGTGGCGAAGGTTGCGTGCGGCTGCTTCCTCGAGGTCCAAACCGGCCCAGTAGGGCACGATCTCCACCGGCCAGTCGTCCTCGATCCACACGTCGAGGTCGTCGCCGCCCATCTGGTCGGGCCCGCCCATCTCGTGCAGGGAAGCGATCCCGAGGCCGGCAGCTCGGGCGATCGCCCGGCGCCGGGCGGCCTGCAGTTGCGCTGACGACATGGCACCCACGGCCCAACGCCGTGCGATGTGGTTGGCCTCACGTCGCAGCCGTCCGGTCGGCGCGCCGTTGTGGTCGCGATCCACCCCTTCGGCACGGGCCAGCGGGGCGGACAGCAGCGTGGCGCGATCGACCAGGCCGGCGTGACCGTCGATCTGGGTGAGGTACACCGCCCGGCCCCCGGCGGCCCGGGTCAGCTGCTCGGGGGTCGGCGGCGCATCCTGGAGCCGCTGCGTGTCGAGCCCCTGCCCCCAGATCACCCGCCCGGGGTGCGCCGCCGCGTGGGCTGCAACCTGCTCGAGCACGTCCGCGCGCCGCGTCAGCCCGGCCAGGTCCAGCCCGCCCAGCGCCAGCCCCGTGGTCGTCAGGTGCACGTGGGCGTCGACGAACGCCGGCCCGATCACACATCCCGGCAGTTCCAGACGGGAACGGTGGGGAGGTGCCTGCTCAGGATCCGCACCGACCCACACGATGCGTGAGCCACGGACCAGCACGGCCCGCGGGTGCGTGGGTTCCGCACTCAGGGTCACGATGCCATCGGCGACCAGCAGCACGCCCCGGGGCGCGGCCGCGAGGCTCACGGGTCCATCCCGACCAGGGCGATGAGCAGCACGATGGCCGCCACGAATGCACCCAACCCGCGCAGCGGGCGGCGTCGGGACACCGGACGGCCGCGCAGTTCGTCGATCAGCGCCGAGACGAGCAGCAACACCGCCGCCAGCGACAGTCCGAAGGCCGAACCCAGCACCACCACGAGGACCCCGACACCGCCGGGCACCCCGAGCACGCCGACGATCACCGCCCCGGTCACGCCCAGCCCGAACCCGCCGAGTGCCAGCCGGCGCGCCCACCGAAGCAGCCCGGCCTCCGGATCCGAGTGGGTCACCTCGCCGGCCGATGACGGCCGATCGGGGGGAGGTTCGTTCACCGCGCGGATCCGGTCGCGAGCGAGCGGGCGATGACCAGCCGCTGGATCTGGTTGGTTCCCTCCACGATCTGGAGGATCTTGGCCTCGCGCAGGTAGCGCTCGGCGGGGTAGTCGCGGGTCACTCCGGCGCCGCCGAGCACCTGCACCGCTTCGGTCGTGGTGGCCATGGCCGCATCGGTCGCGAACAGCTTGGCCATCGCGGCCACGCGGGTGACATCGAAGCCGTGGTCGCGTCGGTCGGCGGCGGAGAGCACCAGCGTGCGGGCGGCCTCAGTGCGGGTGGCCATGTCGGCGAGCAGGAAGCCCACGCCCTGGTGCTCGACGATCGGCCGACCGAACTGCTCCCGCTCCCCGGCGTAGAGGCGGGCGACGTCCAGTGCCGCCTGGGACAACCCCACCGCGCAGGCGGCGATGCCCAGCCGACCCCCGTCCAGCGACGCCATCGCCACGCGGAAGCCCTGGCCCTCCTCGCCCCCGAGCAGACGGTCGGCCGGGACTGGTGCGTCTTCGAACACCAACTGGGCGGTCGGTGAGGCCCACATCCCGATCTTGGACTCGGGCGGCGCCACGCTCATTCCCGGCTGGTCCGCGTCGACCACGAAGGCGCTGATGCCCCCGGTGCGATGCGGGCCGGTGCGCGCCATGACCAGGTAACGGTCGGCGACGCCGCCGTGGGTCACCCAGGCTTTGATCCCGTCGAGGCGGTAGACCTCCCCGTCGCGACGGGCTCGGGCCACCATGGCCGCGGCATCCGATCCGGAACCCGGTTCGGACAGGGCGTAGGCGCCCAGCATCCGACCCGCGACGAGGTCGGGCACGAAGCGCTCGCGCTGCTCGGGCGTGGCGAAGCGGTCGATGCCGAAGGTGGCCAGCAGATGCACCGACAGTCCAAGACCCAGCGCAAGGAAGGCCCGGGAGATCTCCTCGATGACGAGGCTGACCGCGGTGTAGGGCAGCTCAGATCCCCCGACCGCTTCAGCGAACGGCAGACCCGTGAGGTCCATCGCACCGAGCTGGTCGAACAGCGGACGGGGGAACTCGTGGGCCTGCTCGTAGCTCTCGACGACGGGTGCCACCTCGGTCCGGGCGAAGCCCTCGACGAGCTCGAGCAGGTGACGCTGCTCCTCGGGCAGGGTGTGGATCATGGGTGCAGTCCGGGGGGGTCGGCGCGCCGTGTGGTCAGGAGCGGTTGGGGCGGTCAGGGCCGGTGCGACGGGTCATGAGCAGGCGGCGCGGCTCGTAGCCGAGCGAGGCGAGGAAGGCCTGGCCCTCCTCGTTGCTCGCCGCGACCGAGACCTCGAGCACCGGCACGCGGGTGTCCTCCGCCCACTGCTGGATCGAGTTGAGCAGCGCCTCGCCGACCCCCCGTCGGCGGGCGGCAGCACGCGTGAACACCGGTCCGAGCGTGCAGCCCGTGGGGCGCAGGACACCGGCCGCGTAGCCGAGCGGCACGCGCTCGTCGGCGTCCACCGCGAGCCAGAACACGCCGCCGGGAGGTACCGGTGCTTCGGCCGGGGAGCCGAACTCGCGGCGGTGCTCGCGGTCGAACTCCGCGGCCAGCGGGCGGATCTCCTCGATGCGGGCACGGCGGACCTCGACAACGGGCCCCTGGTCCTCGGTGGTTTCGTTCATGGGCAGACCACCAACTCCCTGGGACGGTGGTTGCAGCGGGCGACCCCGTCCGGTGTCACGACCACGATGTCCTCGATGCGGGCGCCGTAGCGCCCCGCCAGATAGATGCCCGGCTCGACCGAGAAGGCCATCCCGGGTTCGAGCACGACGGTGTTGCCGTCCACGATCCAGGGCTCCTCATGCTCCTCGATCCCGATCCCGTGCCCGGTGCGGTGCAGGAAGTGGGGGCCGTGCCCCGCGGCCGCGATGATCGAGCGTGCCACCGCGTCGACGGCTTCGGCGCTGAAGCCCGGGGCGACCGCCTGCACGGCCGCCTGCTGGGCCTGCTCGAGGACCGCGTGGACGGCGGCGTAGCCCTCGGGAACGTGCCCGACCGCGTAGTTGCGGGTCATGTCCGAACAGTAGCCCTGCCGGGTGCCGCCGATGTCGATGACGACCGCGTCGCCTGGCTCGATCCGGCGTGGGCCGGTCTCGTGGTGTGGTGAGGCGCTGTTGGGCCCGGAGGCCACGATCACGAAGTTGACCTCGTCGTGGTCGTCGAGGATGCGTTCGGCGAGGTCCCGACCGACCTGCTGCTCGGTGCGGCCAGGGTGCAGCAGTTCGGGAACCGCCGCGTGCACCGCGTCGATCGCCGCACCGGCGGCGTGCAGGGCTGCGATCTCCTCGGGTGTCTTGCGCAGCCGCAACTCGCGCATGACCCGGGAGCCGGGTACCCAGGCGGCGGCGGGCAGCGCAGCCTGCAGCCCGAGGGTGAACGCGGTCCACAGCCGGTCCTGCACGGCGAGCTTCCCGCCCTGGGCACCGGCGGCACGAAGCGCTTCGGTGACCAGCGAGATCGGATCCTGGGTCTCGGTCCATGCGGCGAGGGGGACGTGGTCGGCGGCACCGCTGTCCTCGGCGCGGGCGAGCTCGAGCTCGGGCACGACCAGTACCGGCTCGCCGTCGGCGGGCAGCACCAGCAGCGTGAGCCGCTCCAGGGGCAGGGCGTGGTAGCCGACGAGGTAGCGCAGATCGGCGCCGGGACCGACCAGCAACGCGTCGATACCCTCGGCGGCCATGACCTGCTGTGCGCGACGCAGCCGCTGGTCGCTCATCGGCGCTCCTCCTCACCCGGCGGCATGGTAGGCCCCGGGTGCACGAGCGTGGGCATCGGAGTGCGCTCAGATGCGCAGGGTGATGACCCGCGAGAGGATCTCGAAGCGGGCGGGGGTGGTGCCGAGCACCTCGCCATCGGCCTCGACGAGCAGCGGGCGTGCCGACTCCACGCGCACCTCGGCACTCTGCCACTCGTGCACGTCGTCGCGGGCGAGGTGGCGTCCCTGACGCAGCGAACTGCTGGCCCGTAGCACGTCGAGGGGTCGGCCCCGCCACACCTGGAGGTTGAACCGGCCGTCGTCGGGCAGCGCACGGGGGGCGACCTGCAGCCCGCCGCCGAAGAACTGGCCGTTGGCGACCACGACGTTGGACAGTTCGTGGGTGACCTCGTCGTGGTCGAAGCCGACGGTGGTGGACACCAGCCGGAAGCGGGCCACCGCTCCGAGGATCCCGGCGGCGTAGCGCGCGGTGCCCAGCCGCCGGGGCAGGCGGTTGGCCAGGTCGGTGACCAGCGCGCCGTAGCCGGCCTCGGCGATGTTCACGAACAGCCGGGTGGTGGGCTCTCCGTCGCGACCGAGGAGGTGGATGCGACCCACGTCGATCGGGAAGGTGCCCGTGCCGGTCAGGTGCTCGGCGAGCTGCTCGGGCGGGCGGTTGAGCCCGAAGGTGCGGGTCAGGTCGCAACCGGTACCGCCGGGCACGATGCCCAGCACGAGGTCCTCGGCCCGAGGCCGTCCAGTCTCGGCGTCGATCAGGCCGTTGACGACCTCGTTGACGGTGCCGTCCCCACCCACCGCGACCACGAAGCGGCGACCGTCGCGTTCGACGGCCTCGCGGGCCAGCCGCGTCGCGTCGCCGGGCCGGGCGGTCTCGGCCACGACGGGCTCGACCCCGCGACCGCGCAGGGCAGCGACCAACCGAGGCACGATCCGTGCCCGTCCCCCACCGGCCAACGGGTTGCAGATCAGCAGGGGCGGCTCGGTCACGGGGGGGATGGGGGCGGACATGAGGGACTCCTCGCCGGGCCGGCCGGGGGCCGGGTCTCCGAAGCCTAGGCGTCCGGGCTCAGGCCTCGACGATGCCGCGTCGCAGCCCTTCGAGGGCCTCGCGTGCCGACGAGCGCAGCGGCTCACCAGCGACGTCGCGCACCTGCCCGACGAGGTCGGCGACCTGCTTGATCGTGCGCACGAAGTCGCCGCCGGTCAGCTCGAGATCCCCGAGGGCCTCCTCGAGGTCGGCGCCGGCGGTCCACCGCCAGGCGGCGGCGACGAAGCCGGGGTCGAGTTCTCGCAGCTCGGGCAGACCGGCCGCACGCTCACGTCCCCGTAGTTGAGCGGCGAGGTCGAGCACCGACTCCACCGCCTCGTCGATCGCCAGGGTCGGCAGCTCGGGGTGCTCGGTCACCTCACCGCCGCGTGGCTCGTAGCAGAACAGGGCGGCCAGCCCGGCGAGCTCGGCGGCATCGAGTCCGTCGAGCAGTCCGCGGCGCAGCGACTCGGCCACGAGCAGGTCCGCCTCGCTGTAGATCCCGGCCAGCAGCAGCCCGGCGTCGGTCGGGCTCGGTGTCGCATCGAGGTACCCGAGTTCACGGAGGATGTCGAGGATGCGGTGCAGTTGGCGGGTCAACGAGCCGGTGGTTCGGCGCACTTGCTCGTCGAGCCGGGTGGCCTCGTCGATGAGCTCGTCGGCCCGGTACTGCCAGCGTTCGTGCTCGGCGCGGTCCGGGCAGCCGTGGCAGGGATGGGCGCGCAGTTGCTCGCGCAGGGCGAGCACCTCGGCGGACGGTCCACCGGACGGCGCCGGCTCGACGTCGGGCTGCGGTTCCTCGCCTCCCCGCAACGACCCCTCGGCGTCGAGTGACCAGTCCTCGGCCAGCGCCGGCGGGTCCAGCCCCCGCAGGAGCACGGCGACGTCACGGCGGTAGTCGCGCTGGCGCGGGTTGCCGCTGCGGGGCAGGCGGATGTGTTCGACCGGGGTGGGGATCCGGTCGAGTTCCCGCGGACCGACCTTGCCAAGCGCCCGGTCGTCGGTGACCACCTGGGCCAGCGGCGTGCCCTTGCGGGTCAGGTGCACGCCGACCACGGCCACCAGTCCCCGACGCCCCATCCATGGCAGGTGCAGCACGTCACCGGGCTGCAGTCCGGCGATCGCGGCCAGTACGGCGTCGCGCTCCGCTGCCCGCCGCTGCCGGGCCTCCTCCTTCTCCCGGCGCGACACCGTGCGGCGCAGCTGCCAGTACCGCGACCAGTCGCCGAGTTCGCAGCGCAGGTGCTGGGCGTAGCCGGCCACGCCGTCCTCGAGTTCGGTCAGCCGCTGCACCTTGCGCTCGACCCGGCCGTCGGCCTCGAACTGCGCGAAGGACGCGGCCAGCAGGGCCTCAGCCTGGGACAGGTCGTGGCGGCGCAGCAGGTTCACCGCCATGTTGTAGGACGGCGCGAAGGAACTGCGCAGTGGCTCGGTGCGGCGGCCCACCAGCCCGGCGACCGCGCGGAAGTCGAGATCCCGCTGATGGAGCACGACCGCGTGGCCGACCCGGTCGATGCCGCGTCGCCCGGCGCGTCCGGTCAGCTGGGTGTACTGCCCAGGGGTCAGGATCGCATGGGTTTCGCCGTTCCACTTCTCGAGCCGCTCGATCACCACCGTGCGCGCCGGCATGTTGATCCCCAGCGCCAGGGTCTCGGTCGCGACCACGACCTTGAGCAGGCCGCGCTGGAAGCACACCTCTACCGCCTCCTTGAAGGCGGGGACCATGCCCGCGTGGTGGGCTGCGATGCCGTCGAGCAGTCCGGCACGCCAGCGCTCGAAGCCGAGCACGGCGAGGTCGGTGGGGGGCAGGTCGGCCAGCAGGGTGTCGACCACCGCCGCGATCTGGTCGCGCTCGGTGCGGTTGGTCAGGCGCACCCCAGCGAGCAGCAGTTGCTCCACCGCCCGCTCGCAGCCCTGCCGGGAGAACACGAACAGGATCGCCGGTAGCCAGCGGCGGTGGTCGAGCTCGGCGACGACCTGGGGTCGCGATGGCCATCGCAGCCGCACGTCCGGGGCCTGCCGGCGGCCCTTGTTCGAGACCCGGTTGCGGGTCCCCGCGCGGCGTTCGAGCATCACCACGTCGGGGTTGGGCACGCCCCCGCGGGCCTCGGCGGCCCGCTGGCGGTGGTCAGGATCCGCCCCGCCCTTGCGGCCGGCCCGGAAGGTGTCGTAGATCCGGTCGTTGACGAAGTAGTGGTGGCGCAGCGGAACGGGCCGGGTCTCCTCGATGACCACCTCGCAGCCGTCACGCACGGCGCCGAGCCACTGCCCGAACTCCTCGGCGTTGCTGACGGTCGCCGACAGCGCCGCGAGCTGCACCGAAGCCGGCAGTTGGATGATGACCTCCTCCCAGACCGCGCCCCGCGAGCGGTCGGCGAGGTAGTGGACCTCGTCGAGCACCACGTGGCGTAGTCCCGCGAGCGTGGGCGAGGCCTCGTAGATCATGTTGCGCAGCACCTCGGTGGTCATCACCACCACCGGTGCCTCCCCGTCGATGGACCGGTCACCGGTGAGCAGGCCGACCCGTCCGCGACCGTAGCGTTCGAGCAGGTCGCGGTACTTCTGGTTGGACAGGGCCTTGATCGGGGTGGTGTAGAAACACTTGCCGCCGGCGAGCAGGGCATCGTGGCAGGCGTACTCCCCCACCACGGTCTTGCCGGCCCCGGTCGGTGCGGCGACCAGCACCGAGCGTCCGGCGTGCAGCGCCGCGATCGCGCAGACCTGGAACGCGTCGGGAGCGAAACCGAGGCTGGCCACGAACCCCCGCACGACCTCGTCGTCGGGGAGTCCGGCAGGAACGGGCAGGTCGGGGGAGACCGGGATCACGGCACCTCGAGGGTTCGGCAGCGGTCGGTATCGGTCGGGTCGTTCGAGGTCGGTCGGTATCGGTCGAGGTCGAACGGCGTGGAGCCGGGTTGCCGGGTTCGGCGTCAGCCCCGGCGTCCCTCCAGGAAGCTCGGCAGCGGGGGCAGCGGGGCCACATCGCCCCTGGCGCCACCGAGGTCGAGCGTGGATGCCCGGGCGTTCTGCACCACCTGCTCCGAGCGCTGCCGCAGCCGGCTGGCCTCGGTGACCAGGTCGATGCGATGGTCGGGGTCGGTCGCGCTGGCCGCATGGGCGAGGACCACGGTGGCGTCCCGAGCCAGGGTCACCCCGGTGATGAACTCCCGCTGCACCGGGCGCGCCTCGGAGGGCAGGTCCAGCCCCGCCAGGCGCAGCAGCAGCGAGTCGTAGGCGGCCTGCCAGCCCTCCACGTGGTCGGTGACCGGGGCCGGATCCCCCTGCCGGAGCGCGAGCAGCGCTTCGGCGATGGGGGGACGGTCGTCCGATGACGAGGTCCACAACGCATCGGCCTCGATCACGAGGGGCAGCACGGCGGTCTCCACGGCCGCCCGCGCGTCGGCGTTGGTCGTCGGGGCCAGGCTGCGCCCGACCCACACCCCCAGTCCCAGCATGAGCGTGGCCAGGGCTACCAGCCACAGCGTGCGGCGCAGGACCCGGCGGGGCGGCCGCCACCAGGCGTGCAGGCCCCGGACCGGGGTGCGCGTCGTGGGAGCGGATGCCGGAGTGGTGGTCATCGACGGGCCCGTCGTCGTCGCTCGATCAGCCGCGCGGCGATGATCGACAGTTCGTAGAAGATCCACATCGGACCGGCGACCAGCAGCAGGGTGAACGCGTCCACCGTCGGGGTGATGAAGGCCGCGGCGATGAACATGACCACCACCGCGTAGGGGCGGACCCGTCGCATCCAGGTGGAGCTCGCGACTCCGGCCAGCACCAGGGAGATCAACACCAGCGGCAGCTCGAACACCAGCCCGAAGGCCACCGACATCGCCAGGAAGAAGCTGAGGTACTCGTCGGCGGCGAGCAGCGCTTCGATGCGCGGGCCGCCGAGGAACAGCAGGATGCGAAGCCCTTGGGGGATGACCAGGTAGGCGAAGGCAATGCCGGCCGCGAACATCACCTGGCTGAGCACCACGAACGGCAGCGCGTAGCGCCGCTCGGTGGTGGTCAGTCCCGGGGTCACGAACCGCCACAGTTGGTAGAAGATCACCGGCCCACCGACGAACAGCCCGATCACCAGCGAGGTCCGCAGCCGCACGGAGAAGGGCTCCAGTGGTCGCAGGGCAACCAGCGTGCAGTCCTCCCCCCGCAGGTCCACGACCGCGGAGCAGTAGGGCGCGATCAGCAGGTCCAGGACCCAGGGGAACACCGCGTAGCCCACGATGGTGCCCAGCCCCAGCGCGATCAGGGCCCGGATCAGCCGCTGCCGCAGCTCCGCGAGATGCTCGACCAGCGGCATCTCCCCACTGGTGGACGCCGACCGGTCCAACGGATCACGCGTCCCGCTCGGAGCCATCCTCGGCGTCGGGGTCGTCCGCTTCCTCGGAGGCCTTGCGGAACTCGCGGATCGACTTGCCGACCGCGCTCGCCAGGTCGGGCAGCTTGCGGCCGCCGAACAGCAGCAGCACGATGATCAGGATGATGATCCACTCGGCGCCGCCGGGCAGGGTGGGCATGCATGACCTCCGCATCGGTCCCGGTCGTGACGCGGCCGAGCAGGGGCGATCCGGGAACCCGGGACGAGTCTACCGCCCGAGATCCGGGGGCACCGGAGGGGGTCCCGACCCCGGGATGGCGCGCGTCGCCTCGAGTCGCTCGAGCTCGAGCCGGGTGACCGCGGCGTCGCGCTGCAGGGCGTCGAGCTCCGGTCCGATCCGGGCCTGCAAGGCGCTGAGTTCGCGCGCGGCCCGCGATGCCCGACGGGCCAGCCCGACGATCAGCAGCACCACCGCGAGCAGCGTGCCCACGGCCACGAGCACGAGGGTGACGACGACCGGCGTGGCCACGAGTGCTCCGGAGACGGGGATGCCTAGGCTACCCGCCGCTGCCCGACGGCGCGGGTCACCGCGAGGTGGTCAGCAACTGCTCGAACCAGGAGCCGGTCGCGAGCAGCAGGTGCAGGTCGAGCAGGTCGTCGTGGGTGAGACGTGGGCCGTCGGGTGGCAACTCGGGGTGCGGCGGGCGCTGGTCGGCGTCTTCGTTGGCCGGCTCGAACTCCTCGGCCTCCACCCCGCCGGTGCGCAGCAGGTCGGCGATACGGGCGTCGGCCGGTTTCGCCACCACGTGGGTGCAGGCCGGGCAGCGGAAGCGGTAGGCGCTGCCGTCGGCGACCTGGCCGTCGGCGTCGCGCACGATCGTGAGGGTCAGATCGGCGGGGCGGAGGTCCACCTCACCACAGCTGGGGCAGCTCGCGCGGATGCGGGTCATCGGGGGGCCTCCTGCTCGTGCTCACCTCCTCTGTCGGCGGCTGGCGCCGGAACTTGACCGTTCGTTGCCCGCCGAGGGCTCAGGATGCGCCGCCGTCGAGGCGGTAGCCGGCCAGGGCAGCTTCGGCGAGTTCGCGCACCCGAGCGCGCAGCTTCGCGGGGCGGACCACCGTGAGATCGCCGCCGCCGCTGAGCACCAGCCGGGCGATGAACTCCGGCGCGTCGGTGCGCAGCACGCAGCGGGTGGTGCCGTCGTCGTGGTCCTCGATGCGGTCGGCGTCGATGGCGTCGAGCAGCCAGCGCGCCCCTCGCTCGAACCGTAGCTCCACCTCGAGGTCGTCGGGGCTCGGGACGTAGCGTGGTGGCGGGAGCTGCTCGGGGGCGGGCGTGATCACCGGGATGTCGGTGGGCTCGAGCGACAGGACGCGGTCGAGCCGGAACACCCGCCGCTCCCCGACCTCGTGGTCGAACCCCTGCAGGTAGCCGTGGCCGTCGACGAGGTCGAGCGCCCAGGGGTCGACCTCACGGGTGGCGGGCGCCGCATCGCCGCGGCCGCGGTAGCGCAGCCGCACCCGGCGCTCGGCGCGGACGGCCGCCCGAGCGGCGGCCAGCAGGGCGGTGTCCTCGTCGTCGGGGACCACATCGGCCTGCTGCTCGGGGATCCCGAGCACGCTCCGGACCTTGTCGACGGCCACGCGCAGCTGCGGCAGCTCGTCGCCGAGGGCGACAACCGCCGCATCCAGGGTCAGCACGAGCCGGTAGGCCTCCTGGGGCGTGGGGCGCAGGGGCCGGGTGAGCTCGTCGGCCATCCCGAGCACCACCCGGTCGCCGATCAGTTCGACCTCGAACAAGTCGCCGCCGGCCAGGCCCGGCAGCCCGCAGAAGTCGAGGTGGAGCAACTCCCGTCGGATGGTGGCGGGATCGGTGCCGAACGCGGTGGCCGCCTCGGCCAGCGACGCTCCGGGACGCTCGAGCAGCCAGGGCACGAGGGTCAGCATCCGCGCGACGGAGTCCCGGGCGCTCATCGGTGCTGCGCCACGAGGCGTTCGAGAGCGTCGATGAGCTGCTCGCGCAGGGCGGCAGGGGCCAGCACCTCGACGTCGGCGCCGAAACCGAGCAGCCAGGCCCGATCGCGCAGTTCGTCGAGCTCGGGGATACGCAGGACCGTGCGGTCGCCGTGGCTGGTGTCGGTGGGCACAGCACCACGTCGGGCCAGCTCGAAGCGGGCTCGGTCCTCCGCGGCGATCTCGACCTCGACCCGCTCGCCTTCGGGACCGGCGATGAGGCCGGCAACGTCCAGTTCGTCCGGGTGCGGATAGCTGCCGGGCTCGCCGTCGGTGCGCACCGTGCCGCGCACGCGGTCCAGGCGGAACACCCGCAGCGCATCGCGGGCCAGGTCGTGGGCGACGAGGTACCAGGCCCCGCGGCGGTGGGCGATCGCGTGGGGCCTCACCCGACGCAGCTCGGCGCGTCCCGCCGCGGTTCGGTAGTCGAAGCGCAGCGGGGTGCGGGTCGCGACGGCCTCGGCGACCTGGTCGACCGGATCGGCGGCCAGCGTGAGGCGGGTGTGGGTGATCGGCTCGAACTCGTCGGGATCGGGGGCTCGTGCGGCCAGCTTGGCCAGGGCCAGCCGGCTGTCATCAGCTCCGCTGGCCTCCAGGGCGAGCCCCAGGGCCGCCACCTCGCCGGGGGTGAGATCGGGGTCGGGCAGCTCGTAGGCGGGGCGCGGGACCCGGTAGCCCACCTCATCGCTGAAGGCCAGCTCGTGGGTCTCGATCGGCACGCCCAGGGATCGCAGCAGCTTCTTGTCGCGTTCGAACATCCGTCGGGCCGACTCCGGGTCGCCCTGGTCGTAGTAGCGCGTGCGGCGCTTGAGCTCGGCGAAGGTGATCGGACGGCGGGCCTCGAGCAGGGCGATGGTCAGGTTGACCAGCCGCTCGACCTTCGGGGTCACCGTCCCCTCCCCTCGTTGCTGGAGTCGCTGGACCGCCGTCGATCCTACTGCCGCTCGCCGTGCATCGAGTCGATCAACCTGTCGACCCGCTCGTCCTCGAAGCGGAATGGATCCTTGCACAGCACGGTGCGCTGGGCCTGGTCGTTGAGCTTGAGGTGCACCCAGTCCACGGTGTAGTCGCGGTGGGCCTGCTTGGCGGCGCGCACGAACCTCCCACGCAGCGCCGCCCGGGTGTGCGCGGGTGGGTTGGTCTTGGCGTGCTCGACCTCGCTCGGGTCGAGCAGGGTGCGCATGCGTCCGGTGCGCACCAGCAGGTGGTACAGGCCGCGCTCGGGCAGGACGTCGTGGTAGGCCAGGTCGAGCAGTTCCACCCGTGGAGAGGACAGTGGCAGGTCATGCTTGGCCCGGTAGGACTCGACCAGCCGGTACTTGGCGACCCAGTCCAGACGGTCGGCCAGCGACATCGGGTCGTCGACCAGCGCCTCGAGCACCGTGCGCCATTCGCGCACCACCTCCCGGTCGATCTCGTCGGCGTCCGGGGAACTGGCCACGTAGCGTTCGACCCGCTCGAGATAGACCTCCTGGATCTGCAGCGCACTCATCTCCCGCCCGTTGGCCAGGCGGATGCGTCGGGTGCCGGTCAGGTCGTGGGAGATCTCGCGGATGGCACGGATCGGGTTGTCCAGGCTCAGATCGCGGAGCACCGAGAGATCCTCGAGCATCCGCAGCACCAGGTCGCAGGTGGCGATCTTGAGCCAGTTGGCGTACTCCGAGAGGTTGGAGTCCCCGACGATGACGTGCAGCCGGCGGAAGCGTTCTGCGTCAGCGTGGGGTTCGTCGCGGGTGTTGATGATGGGCCGCGAGCGGGTCGTAGCCGAGGACACGCCCTCCCAGATGTGTTCGGCACGCTGCGCCAGCGCGAACAGCGATC
This sequence comes from Nitriliruptoraceae bacterium, assembly GCA_007134165.1. GTDB lineage: Bacteria > Actinomycetota > Nitriliruptoria > Nitriliruptorales > Nitriliruptoraceae > SKJO01. The sequence continues at coordinate 25,945 of SLLJ01000327.1, forward strand.
CGCGCGGGGTGGCCAGCACCTTGCCAGCCCCGGCGAAGACCTGACGGGTGACCAGGAACGGGATCAGCGCCTCGGCCAGCCGCTGGAACTCCCCCACCCGCGCGACCAGGTAGTTCTCGTGACAGCCGTAGGAGTTGCCGGCCGAGTCGGTGTTGTTCTTGAACAACGAGATGCGGCCCTCGACTCCCTCCTCGGCCAGTCGCTGTTCCGCGGCACGCACCAGGTCCTCGAGGATGCGCTCGCCGGCCTGGTCGTGGACCACTACCTGCCGCGGCGAGTCGCATTCGGGGGTGGCGTACTCCGGGTGGGAGCCGACGTCGAGGTACAGCCGGGCGCCGTTGTCGAGGAATACGTTGGACGAGCGTCCCCAAGACACCACGCGGCGGAACAGGTAGCGCGCCACCTCGTCCGGGCTCAGTCGCCGCTTGCCGTCGGTCGTGCAGGTCACCCCGTACTCGTTCTCGACCCCGAAGATCCTGCGCCGCACGGTGGCTCCCTGTCGTGGTGTTCAGCCGGCGAGGGCGCCGGTGAGCTCGCGGTCACGCAGTCGGAAGAAGCGGCGGCGCGCACGTCGCGCATCCAGCCCCGACACCTCGAGGTCGTCGGGCGGGACATCGCGCCCGCCGGCCTCGGTCAGCGCACCGACGCAGGCGCGCACGGCGGCGTCGCGGTCCAGACCCGGCTCCCAGCGTTGCTCGAGCGCCCGCTCGAGCGGCTCGGTCTCGCCGCCGATCACCACGTAGCGGTGTTCGTCGACCAGCGAACCGTCGTACAGGATGTGGTAGAGCTCGAGCCCGCCCAAGGGACCATCAGCCTCGGAGTCTGCGCCCTGACCGTCCACTTGCGCGATCAGGAGTTCGACCTCGTAGGGCTTGGCGTCGCCCATGAAGATCGCGCCGAGCGCCTGCGAGTAGGCGTTGGCCAGCGACTTGGCGGTGACGTCCTCGCGGGCGTACTGGTAGCCCTTGACGTCGGCGAGCCGGATCCCGGCCACCCGCATCGACTCGAACTCGTTGTACTTGCCGACGGCGGCGAAGCCGATCCGGTCATAGATTTCGGAGGTCTTGTGCAGCGAGCGCGACGGGTTCTCCCCGACGAAGACCACGCCGTGGGCGTACTCGGCCGCGAGCAGCGCACGGCCCCGGGCGATGCCCTTGCGGGCGTACTCCGCCCGGTCCTTCATCTGCTGCTCGGGGGCCACGTAGAAGGGCATCGCCACGGTGATCTCGTCCTGGTTCGGGGGCGGCTTCAGGCAGGTGGGCCGGGGGTGGTTCGAGGCAGGTGATCGGGGTCAGCGGCGGCGGGAGGCGATCACCGTCTCGACGTGGTCGGCCACGACCGAGTCGTCGAGTTCGCGGTAGCCCTGGGCATCGATCACGACCACGATCGGGTAGATGCGCCGGATGAGGTCGGGCCCACCGGTCGCGCTGTCCTCCTCGGCGGCGTCGAGCAGCGCCTCCACGGCGTGGCGCGCCGTGGTGTCGAGGTCGGCGGTGGGGTCGGCCAGACGCTTGAGGGTGGAGCGTGCCGCCATCGAACCCGAACCGGTCGCGGCCTGGTCGGTCGCGCGGTAGCGGCCACCGACCGGGTCGTACTCGAAGATGCGGGGCTCGCCCCGCGCGCGGTCGAGCCCGGCGAACATCGGCACCACCACCAGCCCCTGCATCGCCATCGGAAGGTGGGCGCGGACCAGCCCCGCCAGCTTGTTGGCCCGGCCCTCCAGCGACAGCGGTTCGCCCTCGACCTTTTCGTAGTGCTCGAGTTCGGTGGCGAAGATCCGGGCGAGCTCCATGGCCGGTCCGGCCGCTCCCGACACCGCGATCGCGGAGGTGTCGTCGGCGGGGAAGACCTTGCGCATGTCGCTGCGTGAGATGAGGTTGCCGGAGGTGGCGCGCCGATCGCCGGCCATCACCACCCCGCCGTCACCGATGATCGCTAGCACGGTGGTGCCCTCCACGAGCTGGCTGCGCAGCTCGGGAGGCAGCGGCCCCCCGGCGAACCAACTCGGGACCGCCTCGGGCGCCTGGCTGCGCAGCGTCTCGAAGAACGAGCTCGACTGGAGATCGAACGGCCGGGGCAGCCCGGCGAGCAGTGGGTCGGGCGTCATGAGCGGGGGCGACCTCCTCGCGGCAGCCACAGCGTAGGGCGGCACGGCAGCCGTGTGCGTCACCGCCGCTGCGCACGCCTCCTGTCCGGCTCACCCGGCCCGTTCCCCGCCCCGTTCCCCGCCCCGTTCCCCGTCCCGTTCCCCGTCTGCCGATGTGGCGTACCCAGGCGGACATGGGTGACCGGATGGGTACGCCGCATCCTCCACGCTGGACCACGCGGCGTACCCAGGCGGACATGGGTGACCGGATGGGTGCGCCGGGTCCGCCAGCCGTCGGTGGGCGGGCCTGCCCGGTGTATGCCTGCCCGGTGTATGCCTGGCCGGTGGGCGCACGGCCGGCGTCGCAGAGTTGCGTCCGTGCAGTGGGCTGATCCTGGGTCCGGCCGTGGGCAGCATGCTGGCCCGGCTGCCGAACCTGATGGGGTTCGGCAGCCGTCGCTTGCCGCCTGGTCCCGGCCATCTGCGGGGCGGAGGAGTCCGGGTCCCATTGCGCCTCGCTCCCCGTCGGCTCGGCTCACGCGCCCCGTTCCCCGTCCCGTTCCCCCCCTGCCGATGTGGCGTACCCAGGC
>SLLJ01000118.1 GCA_007134165.1 Nitriliruptoraceae bacterium
GTCGGATCGGGTCGGATCGGGTCGGATCGGGTCGGTCGAACCCGGTCGGCACGACGCCATCACGACCACCCCGTCAACACCCCGGCATCGCCCGGGATTCCCTCCCGGGCACGGACGGGGAAGCCCCGAGCCTCGCGCGGTGTTCCTGCTGACGCGATGATCCCCACCTCCCCGAGCAGTGGCAGGAGCTGTCCATGACCCGCCCGCAGCACGGTGACCTCTCCGACCGCGACCGTGCGCTGTGCGCCTCGGCGCCCGCCGCCTACCACGATCTGCGCGCGCTGTTCATCAACGGCACGCTCAAGCCCTCCCCGCAGCCGTCGCACACCGAGGCACTGGCCGGACGCTCGATGGCGATCCTGCGCGCGGTTGGCGTCACCGTCGACGTGATCCGCGCCGTCGACCACGTGATCGCCCCCGGAGTGGTGCCCGACCTCACCGAGCAGGGCGCGCAGCGCGACGACTGGCCGGCGCTGTTCTCGCGGGTGCGGTCCGCCGACATCGTGGTGCTGCTCACGCCGATCTGGCTGGGCGAGCCCTCCAGCGTCATCACCCGGGTCGTGGAGCGGCTGTACGGCAACTCCGGGCTGCTCAACGACGCCGGACAGTACGCCTACTACGGCCGGGCCGCGGGAGTGATCGTGACCGGCAACGAGGACGGCGCCAAGCACTGCGCCATGAGCCTGCTGTACGCGCTGCAGCACCTCGGGTTCCTGGTGCCCCCGCAGGCCGATGCGGCCTGGCTCGGCGAGGCGGGACCCGGACCCTCCTATGCCGACGAAGGCTCCGGCGGGCCGGAGAACGACTTCACCAACCGCAACACGACGTTCATGACGTGGAACCTGCTGCATGCCGCCCGCTGGCTGAAGGACGCGGGAGGGTTCCCCGCCCACGGCAACCAGCGCTCCCTGTGGGATGCGGGCTGCCGGGTCGACGATCCGAACCCCGAGTACCGCTGAGCCCGTGGGTGTCGGGCATCAGGCGGGAGGCTCCGACCGGGGGCTGATCACGTCACGTACGGTGCCCTGCTCGAGGTGGCGGTCCTGGCCCTCGTCGGTCTCGCGCCGGCTCCACAGCTGGAAGGTGTCGAGCCCGTAGAGCACGACGCCGACTCCACCGACGAAGAACACGATCGTGCCGATGACGAAGATCGCGAGGTCGCTCATCGAACCACCTCCGGGCTGGACACCAGCGCGCCGAGCGAGAACAGCGACGGCACCCACAGCCCGACGAAGATCGCGGTCTCGCGATCATCGCCGAGGAACCACAAGCCCACCGAGAGCAGGAACGACACCGTCCCGGCGAGCACGAACAGCAGCTTGGCCGTGACCCGGCGGCGGGTCCGGGCGTCGGTGGTCGGAGCAGATGAAGGGGACATGACCATTCTCCTGAGGGTTGGTGAGCACACCCGAGTTCGGTCCCGTCGACCGTGCTGGGCGGCATTCGCCCTCCCAGCCGGCGTCCTCGGCGCCCGTCCGATCCGCCGCCGACCACGAAGCACGGACAGCGAACTCACCACGAGGAGCAACCATGACCACGGTCGCGATCATCGGAGACGGTCCCGGCGGGCTGAGCGCCGCGCTGCTGCTGGCCAAGAACGGCATGGACACGACCGTCTACGCCCAGGACGAGACCCCGATGCACTACGCGCTGCTGCTCAACTACCTCGGTATCGAGCGCATGTCCGGCAGCGACTTCCAGGCGGTCGCGCGCCGGCAGGTCACCGACCACGGCGCCACGCTGCTCGAGGCGGAGGTCACCGCGGTACGCCGGGGCGAGGACGGGCGCTTCATGGTCGAGACCGAGGACTCCTCGACCGACGTGGACGCGGTCGTGCTCGCCGGCGGCAAGCAGGCGCAGGCGCTCGCCGCCGCGCTCGGCGCCACCGCCACCGAGGGGCAGGTCGAGGTTGATGCCGATCAGCGCACCAGCGTCCCGGGCCTGTACGCGGTCGGCCGCGTGGTGCGACCCACCCGCAGCCAGGCGATCATCTCGGCGGGTGCCGGTGCGGTCGCCGCCCTCGACCTCCTGTCACGAGCAGCGGGCAAGGACGTGCAGGACTGGGATTCACCGCCGGCTGAGTGACCGACGATCCCGGACGGATCACGGGGCGGCGTCCTCGGCGGTCACGAAGTCGATGAGCTGCTCGACCGCGCCGATCAGGGGCCGCTCGAGGTCGCGCCAGGTCCGCACCGAGCGGCGGATGCGCCGCCACAGCTCGCGATCGTCGGGCAGCCCGAGCCGACGGGCCACCCCGGCCTTCCAGGGCTCGCCGTAGGGGACCTGCGGCCACCCGGGGATCCCGATCACTTCGGGTCGGACCGCCTCCCAGACGTCCACGTACGGGTGACCGGTGACCAGCACCTGCGGGTGGTCGATCCCGGCGGCGAGCCGCGACTCCTTGGTCCCGGGCACCAGGTGGTCGAGCAGGATGCCGAGGCGGCGGCCCGGACCCGGGCCGAACCCGCGCACGACCGCGGCGAGGTCGTCGGCGCCGTGCAGGATCTCGATGACGACACCCTCGAGGCGCAGGTCCGCCCCCCAGACCTGCTCGACGAGCTCGGCGTCGTGGACCCCCTCGACCAGGATCCGGCTGGCCCGCGCGACGCGCGGCGCCGCACCGGCCACCGCCACCGAACCGCTCGCGGTCACCGCCGTGCGGCCCGCGCCCGCCGGTGCCGGGGCCGGCGGCGGGACCAGGCTGACGGCGACGTCGTCGACGAGGAAGGCCCCCGGGGTGCGGCCGAAGTGCCGCTCCCGCCCCCGCCGGTCGCGCAGGACCACCTCACGGTCGTCGCAGCGGACCACCGCTCCGGCGAAGTCGTCGCTGGCGACCTCGACGACAAGCCCCGGGGCTGCCACCACCTCGGGGATGGCGCGGGGACCGCCGTCCCCGGCGAGTAGTCCCGGGCCCGGATCCGCGGGCAGAGGCATTCGGCGACCTTCGGCTCAGGGGTGGGCACCGGCGGCCAGACGGTGCTCGGCCGCCAGGGCACGCGCCCGGTCGAGGGTGGTGCGGTCCAGCCGCCACGGTTCGAGGTCGAAACCGGCCGCGAAGGCCTCGACGATGGCATCGCGCACCCGCACCCAGGCCCGCGCCGCAACCTCGGGGGCGAGGGGTTCCTGGTCGCGGAGCAGCTGACCGACGCTGGCGGGATCCCAGGTCAGGTCCATGGCCGCGTACACCTCCACGAGCACCCCGCGGATGGCCGTGGCGTCGCCCACGACGACCACCCCGCCGGTGTGCGCGCTGCGGCGTAGCAGGCGCTGGCCGATGCCGGCGACCTTGCGGGTACCCCCCAGGTTGACCGACCACCTCCCCGGACAGTACTCCCCGGGAACCTCGCCGATCCGCACATCGGGCGGGTCCCCGACCGTGTCGGGGAGCGCGGCGTACCGCGCGGCGGTGCGCAGCGCCCCGGCCATACGCGCGAAGCGGGCCTCGATCCCGGCGGAGGGTTCGGGCGTCGGCTCGGCCAGCGCGAAGGCGATGGTGCGCGGCGTGAACACCGCCGGACGCCCACCGGCCAGCCGGCTGACCGCTGCGAAGCCACGGCGCTCGGCAGCCTCGATGGCAGCCGGCAGCCCCCGGCTGCGACGGTCACGGGCGCTGAAGGCCACCAGCCGGGCGGGGCGCGACAGGCGCAGCGTGGCGGGCAGCTCACCGGCCTCGACGCGGTCGAGTACCACGCGGGAAACCGCGGTGTCCAGCGCCGGGTCACCCTCGGCGGAGTCCAGGCACAGGCGCAACCGGGGGCGGCTCACCGTTCAGCCCGCGGCCCGGTCGGTGGTCCGGGCGGTGAGCATGCGGGCCAGCGTGTCGCGCTGCTCGAGCAGCACGCGGCGCAGTGGTCCGGGGAGCGGCTCACCCCCGGGCAGCGTGTCGTCGCCGAGCAGGGCATCGACGCGCCCGAGCAACTCGTCGCCGGCCGCATGATGGGGAAACATTGCCGCGGAGAACGCGATTGCCCAGTCCAGTGTCCGCTGCGCCCACACCTGGTCGAGGACCTCGAAGTACCTCGACACATACGGGGCGAGCAGCTCGGCCTGCTCGATCGGCCCGAACCCGCCCCACAGCTGCCGGGACATCGTGTGCGACAGGGTGTGGTCCTCGAGCAGCCGGTCCCAGGTCGCTTGCTTGGCGGCAGGGCTCGGGCGGGCGGCCCGGGCCGTGGCCGCCTGGCGCTGGCCGAGGTCGGTGTCGTCGCGGGCGAGCTCGGCGTCGATCACCGGATCGTCGGCCGCCCCGGCACGAGCCAACTGCACCACGAGGTGCCAACGCAGGTCGGTGTCGACGCTGAGCCCGTCGATGACCAACTCGCCGTCCAGCACCCGGCGCACGTCGGCCCGCTCGTCGGCGTCGACCCGGGCGCAGGTCGCCCAGTGCCGGGCCCAAGCCAGCTGTTGGTCCGACCCGGGCGCGGCGATACGCAGCTGCTCACGGGCGTCGACGAGCAGGTCGTGCACCAGCCGATCGCGCACGTCGGGGTCCGCGTAGCGTTCGGCGGCGGCCACCGCGCGCAGTTGCAGGCGCTGGACCACGCCGATGGGGGTGTCGTCGGTGAGGTTGGCGGTCACCAGCGCGACGAAGTCCCGGGCCGGCAGCACGCCGTCGCGCACCAGGTCCCAGGCCGAGCTCCAGGCCAGCGCCTCGGCCAGCGGGTCGCTCAGCCGCCGCAGCTCAGCCCGGAGCAGGGCCCACGAGCTGGCGTCCAGCCCGGACTTGGCATAGGTCAGGTCACCGTCGTTGACCAACAGCAGCTCGCCGGCAGGTCGGCCCACCAGCTCGGTCACCGCGGTTCGCACACCGCGCACGTCGAGCTCGACCCGGTCGCTTCGCACCAGCTGCTCGCCCTGCCGGCGGTAGACGCCGATGCCGACCCGGTGGCGGCGCAGAACCGGCGCGGGAACCTGCACGCCGGGGACGTCGCTCCACGGTGGGGGTGGGGAGCTCTGCACCACCTCGAGGCGGGCATACCGGCCGTCGGCATCGACCTCGAGTTCGGGGGTGAGCTGGTTGATCCCGGTGGTCAGCAGCCATTCGTCACGCCAGGCGGACAGGTCCCGACCGCTGGTGCGCTCGAGCGCGGCCAGGAAGTCGGCGAGTTCGGTGTTGCCCCAGGCGTGTCGGGCGAAGTAGTCGCGGCAGCCGGCGAGGAACTCCTCCTCACCCACCCAGGCGACCAGCTGGCGCAGCACCGACGCACCCTTGGCATAGGTGATGCCGTCGAAGTTCTGGTGCACCGACTGCACGTCGGGCATGGCGTCGGCCACCGGATGGGTGGAGGGCAGCTGGTCCTGCTGCTTGGCCCAGGCCTTCTCGGCGTCGAGGAACGACACCCAGGCGTCGCGGTAGCTGGTGGCCTGGGTCAGGGCGAGCACCGACATGAAGGTGGCGAACGACTCATTGAGCCACAGGTCGTCCCACCAGCGCATCGTGACCAGGTCGCCGAACCACAGGTGGGCCATCTCGTGCAGCAGGGTCTCGGCGCGCCGTTCGCGCATCGTGTCGGTGACCTTGGAGCGGAAGACGTAGGCCTCGGAGAAGGTGATGCACCCCGGGTTCTCCATCGCACCGGCCGCGAACTCGGGCACGAACACCTGGTCGTAGCTGCCGTGGAAGGGGTAGAGCTGGGCGAACACGCGCTCGAAGTAGGCCAGGCCCTGCCGGGTCAGCGTGAACAACTCATCGGCCTCGAGGTGCTCGGCCAACGACCGGCGCACGTACAGCCCGAGCGGCAGGGGTTCGGTGCCGTCCCCGCGGTCGTAGACGTCGTGGACGCCGAGGTACTGCCCGGCGACCACCGCCGTGAGGTAGGTGGAGATCGGCTGGGACGTGGCGAAACGCCAGGTGCCGGCGGCGTCCTCGCCCGGCCGGGTCGTCGCCTCGGTGTTGGAGATCACGACGAAGCCTGCCGGCGCGTCGACCTCGAGCGAGAAGGTGGTCTTGAGGTCGGGCTGGTCGAAGCAGGCGTAGACCGTGTGGGCATCGAAGGGCTCGAACTGGCTGTGCAGGTAGACCCGGCCGTCGCTCGGGTCCACGAAGCGGTGCAGGCCCTTGCCTTCGTGCCGGTAGGCCATCGTGGCCTCGACGTGCAGATGGTGCTCGCCGGCGGGGACCGTGCCGAGCAACAGCCGGGTGGGTTGGATCGCCTCGGCGGGCAGTTCCTCGCCGTCGAGCCGGGCAAGCTGGACTTCGACGGCGGTCAGATCGATGAACAGCTCCGCGTCCCCGGCCGTGGTGAAGACCAGGTCGGTGCGGGAGGTGAAGTGCCCCTCGTCGACCTCGAGCCCAAGGTGTACGCGGGTCTCGACCTCGTCGACGACCGCGGCGCGGGCGCGCGCCTCGTCACGAGTCAGGTTCTCGCGCACGGCAGGAGGCGGATCGGCGTCGCGCAGCATGGTTCCTCGGCACTCGACGGTAGAGCGGACGGTCGGGGCGCCGCCACGGGTCGTGACCGTAGTGGCGGGTCGGCCCCGCAGCGGGCAGGCTACGTGCCCGCCGCGCCTGCGGTGTGCACCCGCGCCCTGTCGAGGGCCACATGTCCTCCGCCGCCCCCGGCCATCTGCTCGCCGTCGACCTCGGTCTGGCGACCGGGTTCGCCTGCTACGAACGCACGGGTCGACTGGTGCGGGTTGGCTCACGACGCTTCGGGTCCCGGAGCCAGCTTCGAGGCGGGGCCGATGCGCTGCTGCGGGAGATCGGGGATGTCGAGGTGGTGGTGCTCGAAGGCGACCGGGACCTCGCCGCACTGTGGGCGGCCCGCGCCCACCGACGCGGGGCACACACGCTGTCGGTGACCCCCGAACGGTGGCGAGCGGCGCTGCTGCACCCACGAGAGCGGCGCAGCGGGGCGGAGGCCAAACGCGCCGCGCGCCGGCTGGCGACCGAGGTCGCCAACGAGCTCGGGGCCGCACCGCGAACCGCGCTTCGCCACGACGCGGCCGAGGCGGTGCTGATCGGCCTGTGGGGCCTGGTGGCGGCTGGCTGGCTCCAGCAGCTGCCCGTGGTCGCCGACCCCCTGAGGCGCTGATCGGCCCGCCCTCACAAGATCGGGCCGGTCGGACCCGGACCGTGCCGGTCAGGCCGGGTCAGGTCGGGTCAGGCCGGGTCAGGCCGGGTCAGGCCGTCGGCGGCACCTCCAACTCCTGTCCGTGGCGTCCCTCCCCAGCCTGGAACCGGCGTACCCCCTCGAGCATGCCTCCGGCTCCGATGGCAGCCATGCCGCCGTCGTGCTCGGCGAGCAGGGCCTCTGGCAGCGGCCGGTCGAAGGCCGCGCGCGCCGAGGCGAGATCGGCACGCAAGGTGATCTGGGGAAGCGCGGCGAGCTGGGTGGCGAACTCGAGGGCGGTGCTCAGCGCAGCGCCAGGATCCACGATCCGGGTCGCCAGACCGATGCGCTGCGCCTCCTCGGCGTCCACGGCACGGCCAGTGAGGATGAGGTCGAGCGCCACGCCCAGACCTACCACCCGGGGCAGACGCACGGTGCCGCCGTCGATCAACGGCACCCCCACCCGCCGGCAGAACACCCCGAGCACGGCGTCGCGGGCGACCACCCGCAGGTCGCACCACAGGGCGAGTTCGAGCCCACCGGCCACGGCATGACCCTCGATCGCGGCGATGACCGGCACGGCTGGGTGGCGCCGAGTCGGACCCATCGGGCCACGCAGATCGGGTTCGAGCCGGTTGCGGCGGACCGGATCGTCCAGAGCATGCAGGTCGGCTCCAGCGCAGAAGGTCCCAGCCGCCCCCGTGAGGATCACCACGCGAGTATCGGCGTCGGTCTCGGCGGTGGCGATGGCCGACTCGAGGGCCTCGGCGGTGGCGCGGTCCACGGCGTTGCGGACCTCGGGCCGGTCGATGGTGACCACACACACCGGCCCGTGCTGCTGACGTCGCACCGTCACGTCGGTTCCTGTCAGACTCGGGCCATTGGACCGTAGCCGGCGCCGACCAAAGGCCTATGGTTGAGGGCACTGACCTGCGAGAACCGGTGGCAGCAGGTCCGGATGCGGGAGCGCGACGATGGCGGAGTACACCAGCAGCGGGGCGGCCGAAGTGGCGGCCGACGAGAACCTCACCGCGGCGATGTGGGAGGCGCTCGAGCGCTACCCCGACGCCCCGGCGGTCGCGCACCGTGACGGCGACCGGTTCGTGGACTGGTCGACCCAGGAGTTCATCGACCGGGTCCGGGCGGTGGCCAAGGGCCTGATGGCCGCCGGCATCGAACCAGGCGACAAGGTCTGCATCCACGCGGGCACCCGGGTGGAGTGGACCCTGCTGGACCTTGCGATCTGGTTCGCCGGCGGGGTCACCGTCCCGATCTACGAGACCTCCTCGGCCGAGCAGATCGCCTGGATCGTGTCGGACTCGGGCGCGGCGCTGGTGGTCACCGAGAACGCCGAGCTCGCCCAGCTCGTCGGTCAGGTCCGCGAGCAGTTGACCGGACTTCGCGAGGTGCTGGTGATCGACGACGGCGCGCTCGACGAGCTCGCCGAGCGCGGCGGGCAGATCAGCGATGAAGCCCTGCGCAGCGCCTCAGACGCGGCCGTGGGCGCCGACCCCGCGACCATCGTCTACACCTCGGGCACGACCGGACGGCCCAAGGGCTGCGTGATCACCCACTTCAACTTCATCTGGGACGCCGAGCAGGTCGCGGCCGGCGCGCCGGAGTTCGTGGTCCGCGGCAAACGCACCCTGCTGTTCCTGCCGCTCGCGCACATCTTCGCCCGGGTCATCCAGACCACCTGTCTGCGCAAGGGCGTGGTGCTGGCCTATGCGACCGGCATCCCCCAGCTGCGCGAGGAGCTGGTCATCGACCAGCCCGACTTCCTGCTTGCGGTCCCGCGGGTGTTCGAGAAGGTCTACAACGGCGCCCGGCAGAAGGCCATCGACGAGGGCAAGGGCAAGATCTTCGACAAGGCCGCCTCGGTCGCCGAAGCCTACTCTCGGCAGACCGACGAAGGCCGGGTGCGGCTGGGGACCCGGCTGCTGCATGCGCTGTTCGACAAGCTGGTCTACGGCAAGCTGCGCGCAGCCATGGGCGGACGCATCGAGTACGCGATGTCGGGTGGCGCGGCGCTCGGCGACCGACTGAGCCACTTCTTCCGCGGCATCGGGGTGCAGATCCTGGAGGGCTACGGGCTGACCGAGACCACCGCCGTGGCCTGCTTCAACCGTCCGTCGGCCTTCCGCATGGAGACCGTGGGCAAGCCGGTTCCCGGTGCCTCGGTGAAGATCGCCGACGACGGCGAGATCCTGCTCAAGGGCGGCAACATCTTCCAGGGCTACTACAACAACCCCGAGGCCACCGCCGAGGTGA
>SLLJ01000371.1 GCA_007134165.1 Nitriliruptoraceae bacterium
CGGAACAGCCCCCGCTCGGCGAGGAGCACCGCGAACCACGCGGCTCCACCGGCTGCGGCCGACCACAGCGCGGCTGACGGCCCCTTGTCGAGCAGGAGCAGCAGCACGGTCGCGGCCAGAATCAACACGACCCGACCGATGCGCGCGATCTCGACCGCCCGGATCGCGCAGATCCGTCGTCGGTAGAGGCCGGCAGCAGCCATCAGCAGCATCCCCCCGGTGACCACGACCGTTCCGCGAGCCGTCGCGGTGAGCAATCCCATCGACGGCTCGCCGACCGCGGCCATCACGACCGTGGCGGCGATCCAGCCGACCGACAGCGCGATCAGGTCAGAGAGGACCAGCAGTCGTCGCAGCCACAGAGCCGGTGGCGCAGCCGCATCGGCAGGGTCGATCAGGTCGATCACATCCGCGAGCCTGTCGGACGTCGGGCTCGATCCCCCGTCTACCGCTACGGACATGTTGGACCTCTTCGGCGAACGACACTTCGCTGTCTCCCGGCGCCAGACTATCGGCCCCGCACAACCCCCTCCGTCCAATCATCGATCGCACCGCCGCCGGAGGCGGGTCTGAATCTGCGGTTGGATCTCTTCCGGACAGCCTAGCCCACGACCGCTGAGCCTACCAACGATACTCCGAGATCCGGGACCAGGGCTCATCCCGCTAGGGCGGCTTCACTACTCGGTGGGTTCTCGGCCACCCATCTAGGCGGAAGTGGGCTGGGTCAGGTTGCGATGTAGAGGCTGGTGGGGAGGTCGAGCAGGTCGAGGATCTGATGTTGGAGGTCGGTGAGTTCGGGTGCGAAGGTGCGGCGCACGGTGCCGTCGGGGGCGGTGAGGTGGTGGCGTGAGACGTAATCGAAGATGTCGATGATGCGGGCGGTGGTGGGGGCGGTGCAGGTGCGGTCCTCGGGGTAGACCGCGAGGTTGGCGACGTCGTGCTGTTTCCTGGCGTTGCGCAGTTGACGTTCGATCTGGGCTTCAGATGAGCAGTGCGATAACTCGCACGCGAGCCGTACTTTGGGTTTACCTCTCCTGGGGGTGCAGGTGCAGCCGGAGAGAGGTGTCACGGGTCCGGATGACGGGTGCCGGCGTCGCCTGACCGGAGCAGGTGAGCCGCCGACATCAGGTGCTTGGTTGTGGCGCTCGCACCCGGCGTCCTGCCCGTGGACGGCTGGCAGACCGGGAGGATGATGCCGACCACCAACCCATCCAGGCCCCGGTGAACGACCCCGAACTCGTCCGTGCCTCGCCCATCACCTTGCGACGCGGGTGCGGCAAGGCCACCTGCCGCGGCGCGACCTGACAGCCGCACGGCTCGCCCGCGCTGTCGTTCTGGGTCGAGGGACAAGGCCGCATCGTCACCCTGCGCCAAGGCGAGGTCAAACTGCTCAAGGACGCGGTCGAGGCCTACCAGACCCACCGTTCCAAACTCGAGACCAGCGCCTGGGACCACGACACGACCCGGGCATGACTCGAGCGTCGCCGGTCCGGCCAACCGGGCACAGGGGAGGAGTTTCGGAAAGCGCAGGCAACCAGCACCCCCAACCGTGAGCCGTTCGCACTGCTCGGCACGTACGCGGCACCACTACGACGGGCGCGTGGCGCCGAGCAGGCTCAGGTCTGGTCGCGCGCAACCTCGGCCGTACTGGACTTGTGCGCGGCGTCACCGTTGCTCAACAGCGCGGTGTCCGGCCGCAGCTCGAGCGGATCGCGGTCAGCCGCCAGGGTGCGGATCGGCCACGGGATGGTCATCCCAGCGTCGTCGAGCGCGTGCTTGCAGGCTGAGATCACCCGGTGACGAGTCTGGCGCACCGTCTTGTTGTCCGCATCGGTCCAGAACCGTACCTCGAAGTCGATGGACGAGTCCCCGAAGCCGACGAGCAGCACCTCGTGAGCCGGATCACCGAGCACCCCCTCGACACCGATCAACGCCGCATGCAGGACCCGGGTCGCATGGTCGTGATCATCGCGGTAGTCGACGCCGAGGGTCACGGTCGTGCGCCGTGTGCCCCGCCGGGTGAAGTTGGTCAGCGAGTTGGTGAGCACATGAGCGTTGGGTACCAGGGTGGTCTTGCCGTCGTGCTCGCGCAGGGTGGTGACCCGCAGGTCGATGTCCTCGACGTAGCCTTCGTAGTCGTTGGTGACGATCAGATCGCCGCGGACGAAGGGCTTGCGGGTCAGGATCAGGACCCCCGAGATCTGGTTCTCCAGGATGTTCTGCAGCGCGAACGCCAGCGCGAGCCCGACCAGCCCGATCGCGGCCAGCCCCACCAGCAGCCACGGCAGCCGGGCGAGCAGGTCGCCGGCGACGTCGCGGAAGGCGTCACCGAGCAGGTCCAGGAAGGTGGAGGGGTTGACCAGCTCACCGAGCTCGAGTGGTTCGACCTCGCGCAGCAGCGGGTCGCCGTCGGCCGGCCCGACCTCGTCGTCGGACGGCTCGTTGTGCGGGGTATCGGCCACGAGGCCTCCTCGTTCCTGCGGATCCTGGGCTTCGCGAACACACGACCTGCGGGTAGCAGCCACTCCCAAGGCTGAACGAAAGGTTACGGGAACCTCTCCGGTGGCGAACGAATCGTTGACCTCGGGGAGTCTGGCTCTCCGGTGGCTGCGGGTGGAGGTAGGCCGCTGACGGCGGCCGGCTCATCCCCCGGCCAGAGCGTGCTGGCCGGACTGGCCCTTCGAGGGGGTGGCGTACCCGCACCGACGGTCGTGGGCAGATCGGTGCCCCGCGCCGCGTGCCCGGGCACGGGCACGGGCACGGGCGGAGCCTCGAGGAGCTCATGCCTGGTTGGAGCGTGCACGGCTTGCGGTGCGCAACCACGTGGGCTGCGCCTGAGGTCCTCCGGGCAACGGGAGGAACGACAGCTACCGAGACATCGGAGGGTTCGACCGTTGGACCAGCACGGTGAGAGGCGGAGCGGAGTCGGGGCTCGTCGCGCCCAGGGAGGCACCAACATGCATGAAGCACGGCCGACCGTGCGATGAACGCTCGACCTACCCGACCTGGCACGCCTGACGGAGACGTGGCGCACCCGGCCGCACACCACTGGCCGGGCTCGAACGGGACCCGGCGACCCGGATGCTTCAGCCGCCGGGCAGCACCAGTTCAGAGGCCGGCTCGCCCTCGAGCACGACCAGCTCGCCGCTGGCGCTGAGCACGATCCGGTTGCGCACCACCAGCGGGAGGGTCTCGGTCGGCAGGCGCGCCACCAGGTCCCCCGTGATCAGATCGTGGACCCGGATCGCCTCGCCGCCCTCCCGAGCGACGAACCGGTGTCCGGCCGCGACCGAGTGGGTGCCGCCGACCCCAGCCGGTAGCCGCACTCCGCGACGGCCCACGACCTGCCCGTCGTCACGTGCCAGCGCAAGAAGCGTGCCGTCCTCGAGCCCGACGAGCACCGAGGCCTCGTCCACCTGGGCGCCGAGGCAGCACGGCTCGTCGAGGGTGGTGGTCCACCGCCGGCCCTGCTGGTCGAGGTGGTGCAGCACCTCGCCGGTGACCAGCAGCACGACGTCACGATTGCCATCGCGCCACACGACCGGCACCCTCGGCCCCACCCAGCGCTCCACGACCGAACCGTCGGCGGCGTTGAGCAGAGTCAACCCGGCCCGGTCGCCGACCAGCACCCACGGCCCGATGGCCAGAGCCAGCCGCGGCGATCGGTGGTCCCTGGCCTCCCACTGCCATTCTCCGGTCGAGGGCTCCAACCCCTGCACGCCGCCGGACTGGTCGATCACCGCGGCCACCGAACCACCAACGATCGCCCGCCCGGCGCGCTGCGCCCACCGCTCGCTACCGTCGGCCGGATCCACGGAGAGCAGCAGCTCGGGAGCGCCGTCGCGGGCGTCGGTGGCCAGCGCGACCAGCAGGATTCGCGACATCGAGGTGGCATCGAGGATCCGGGTCACGCCGTCCTGCACCAGCCGCCACCGTTCGCGGCCGTCGTCACGACCGAGCGCGACCAGTTCGCGGTCCGAGGTGAGCATGAGCACGAGCTCGCCGACCACCACAGGAGCTGCCACCTGTCCGGCGCCCGGGTCAGTGCTGAGCGTCACCCGGGTACGCCAGGCCACCGCGCCCGTGCCGAGGTCGAGGGCGCTGACCAGATGCAGCCCACCGGTCCGGATCACCTCGTGCTCCCCAGCGGTGTCCCGGTGGTCGGCCAGAGCCGCGAGCTCGACGACCAGCAGCACCGCGCCACCGTAGGCGGGCTGGGGCGCGCCCGGCCACCACGAAGTCGACGTCCGCCAGGCGAAGCAGTCGCTGCCGTCGTCGCAGGTAGGCTCGGCGACGGCGGCGAAAGCGTCGCGCACGACCGGAGCCCCGGTGCGATCGACCGTCTGGCCGGGCAGTGACCCGGATCCCGCCCGCACCTCCTCGAGGCTGCCTGCAGCTGCCGCGCCGACCTGCGCGCCGGGCAGCTCGACCGCCACGTCCTCGGTGCTCACCTCCCCGGTCGCAGCCGAGCCCCGGAGCCCCTGACCAACCTCCTCGACCGACCCGTGCAGCCTCACGCCGGCCAGCACGAACCCCACAGCCAGGGTGGTCACCAGCCCGTTGCTGAGCACCCGCCGCCACTCGCCCCCCGAACCGGAGGTCGAAGCCGCGACGTCCAGGGTCGCGCCGCAGCGTCCACACCAGCGGGCGGTCGCGGTCGACCAGGCGGTCCCGCAGGCCGCGCAGCGCCCCGCCGACCTGCCGATCGCAGCCTCCGATGCTCGACGTCGACGACGGTAGCGGTCCCTGGCCCGGGCCGGCCCCGACATCGAACGCACGTTCCCCACTCTGGGCTCCGCCCACTCCGCCCGCACCGTCCCATCGCCCGCCCGGTCCACCGCCGCCGACCACAGGTCCTCGTCGCCGGCGCGCCGCTGACCTACCGTTGCGCTGCCCCGCCCCGATCCGACCCGCGAGGATCCCGCCCGTGAGCGAGTACCGCGCCAAGCACATCGCCGTCCTCAAGGGGCTCGAAGGCGTGCGTCGGCGGCCCGCGATGTACATCGGGTCGACCGACGCCCGTGGCCTGCATCACCTGGTCTGGGAAGTCGTGGACAACGCCGTGGACGAGCACCTCGCCGGGCACGCCGGGGCGATCACCGTCCGGCTCCGGGACGACGGCGGGTGCGAGGTCAGCGACGACGGCCGGGGCATCCCGGTCGACGAGCACCCGACCGAGAAGCTGCCCGCGGTCGAGCTCGCGCTGACCACCCTGCACGCCGGCGGGAAGTTCGACCGGCAGTCCTATGCGGTGTCCGGGGGGCTGCACGGGGTGGGCGTCTCGGTGGTCAACGCCCTGTCGACCCGAACCGAGGTGGAGGTGGTCCGCGGCGGGCACCGCTACACCATCGCCTTCGAACGCGGTCCGTGCACCGATCCGCTGCGGACGGTCGGCAAGCGCCGCGGCAGCGGCACCACGGTGCGCTTCTGGCCCGACCCGGAGATCTTCGAGACCACCGACCTCGACCACGACACCGTCGCCCAGCGCCTGCGCGAAACCGCGCTCCTCAACCCCGGGCTCGAGATCGTGCTGATCGACGAGCGCGACGGCCGTTCGGTCACCTTCCGCTTCAAGCACGGCCTGGCCGACTTCGTTCGTGACCTGCTGCACGGTCGCGAACCGCTGGTGCCGACCATCGTGCTGCACGACGAGCGCGACTGGGAGGGCTTCCCGGTCGCGCTGGATGTCGCGTTCACCTGGTCGGAGGGTTTCCACGACGACCGCCTTCGCAGCTACGTCAACGTGGTGCGCACCAGCGACGGTGGCACCCACGAGGAGGGCTTCCGACGGGCGCTGACCGGCACGCTGAACCGCTTCGGGCGCGAAACCAACGCGCTGGCCAAGAAGGACCCCAACCTCACCGGCGACGACATCCGCGAGGGGCTGGTCGCGGTGGTGTCGATCAAGCTGCCCGACCCACAGTTCGAGGGACAGACCAAGGGCCGGCTCGGATCGACCGTGGCCCGCACCTACGTCGAGCAGGTGGTCAGCGAGTCGTTCGCCGCGTGGCTGGCGGCCAACAAGCCCAAGGGACGCCAGATCATCAAGCGCGCCTCGGTCGCGGCCCACGCCCGTCAGGCCGCCCGAGCCGCACGCGAGCTCACGCGCCGCAAGGGGCTGCTCGACCAGCAGAGCGCCGGGCTGCCCGGCAAGCTCGCGGACTGCACCTCGCGCGACCCGTCCGAGACCGAGTTGTACGTGGTGGAGGGCGACTCGGCGGGCGGGTCGTCCAAGGCGGCCCGGGACCGGCACACCCAAGCGATCCTGCCGCTGCGCGGCAAGGTCCTCAACGTCGAGAAGGCCCAGCTGACCAAGGTCCTCGCCAACGCGGAGATCCAGGCCCTGGTCAAGGCCGTGGGCACCGGGGTCGGCGACGCCTACGACCACGACCGCCTGCGCTACGACAAGATCATCCTGATGGCCGACGCCGACGTCGATGGCGGGCACATCACCACCCTGCTGCTGACCTTCTTCTACCGGCTCACCCCCGCGCTGATCGACAAGGGTCATCTCTACCTCGCCCAGCCTCCCCTGTACCAGTTGCGCAAGGGTTCCAAGGTCGCCTACGCGATGTCCGATGCCGAGCGCGAGACGTTGATCAGACGCGACTTCAAGGGCCAGACGAACGTCGAGGTGCAGCGGTTCAAGGGGCTCGGCGAGATGGACGCCGAGCAGCTGTGGACCACCACGATGGACCCCCAGCGACGCACCCTGCTGCGGGTCAACATCGAAGAGGCGGCCCGCGCCGACGAACTGTTCGTGCTGCTGATGGGCAACCAGACCGACCCGCGCCGCGAGTGGATCGTGGCCAACGCCCACTTCGCGCAAGACCTCGACGTGTAACCCACCGACCACCGTGAAGCCCAAGCCCACCCCTACCCCCACCGCAAACAAGGACCGAGCACCGTGGCAAAGCAACCCGCGCTGACCACCGGCGAGATCCGCGACGTCTCGCTCGAGTCGCGCATGGAGCAGTCGTTCCTCGACTACTCGATGTCGGTGATCGTCGGACGTGCGCTGCCCGACGTGCGCGACGGGCTCAAGCCCGTGCAGCGGCGCATCCTGTACTCGATGTGGGAGTCGGGGCTCCGGCCCGAGCGGCCCTACCGCAAGTGCGCCTCGGCGGTCGGCGAGGTCATGAAGACCTACCACCCCCACGGCGACAGCTCGATCTACGACGCGCTGGTGCGCATGGCGCAGGACTTCGCGACGCGCGAACCGCTGGTCGACGGGCACGGCAACTTCGGGTCGGTCGACGGCGATCCTCCTGCCGCGATGCGCTACACCGAGGCGCGGCTCTCACCAGTGGCCATGGAGTTGCTCGACGGCATCGACGAGGACACCGTCGACGAGGTCGAGAACTACGACGGCTACGACACCGAGCCGGTCGTGCTGCCCGCCCGCTTCCCCAACCTGCTGGTCAACGGCGCCACCGGCATCGCGGTGGGGATGGCGACCAACATCCCGCCGCACAACCTCGGCGAGGTCATCGACGCCTGTCTGCACCTCATCCGCCACCCGGACGCCGGCATCGATGCCCTGATGCGCCACGTGCCGGCTCCCGACCTGCCGACCGGCGCGCGGATCATCGCCGGTGACGGCATCACTCAGGCGTATACCTCCGGACGCGGAGCAATCACCGTGGAGGCGGTCGCCTCCACCGAGATGCGTACCGGCAACCTGCCCCGCATCGTGGTCACCGAGATCCCCTACCAGGTGAACAAGGCCGGCCTGCTCGAACGCATCGCCGGGCTGGTCGCCGCCCGTAAGCTCGAGGCCATCCGCGACCTGCGTGACGAGTCGTCGCGTGACGGCATGCGTATCGTCATCGAACTCAAGCGCGGCGAGGATCCTGCAGCCGTGCTCGCCCAGCTCTACCGGCACACCGACCTGCGCACCAACCTCAATGTCAACCTCGTCGCCCTGGTCGGCGGGGCCCCACGCACGCTGGGGCTGCGCGAGGCGCTGGTGCACTACCTCGCCCACCAGCGCGAGGTCATCACCCGGCGCACCCAGCACCGCCTGGAGCGCGCCCGCGCCCGCGTGCACCTCGTCGAGGGGCTGCTCAAGGCCCTGGACCACCTCGACGAGGTGATCGCGCTGATCCGCGGCAGTGCGTCCGCTGCGGTGGCCAAGCTCGGGCTGATCGAACGCTTCGCGTTCAGCGAGGTCCAGGCCCAGGCCGTGCTCGACATGCAGCTACGGCGCCTGGCCGCCCTGGAGCGCGCAGCGCTGGAGGACGAGTACCAGGAACTGATGGCGCTGATCGCCCGACTCGAGGAGATCCTCGGGGATCAGCAGGTCCTCGACGCGGTCCTCGTGGAGGAGTTGACCGCGATCAAGCGCACCCATGCAACCCCGCGCCGCTCGCGGATCGTGGCCGAAGGCATCGACACCGGCGACGTGCTCGCCGGGGGCTCCCTGGCCGGCTTCGAGGCCCAGGACGTCACGGTGCTGGTCACCCGCGGCGGCTACCTCAAGCCGCTGCCCCGGCGCCGCACCACCCCCGCCCACCGCCATCCCCACGACCCGCTGGTGGCGGCGCTGCGCGGCACCACGGACGATTCCCTGCTGCTGATCGACGAGGACGGCACCGCACACCGCATCGCGATCGCTGACGTCCCGGTCGTCAAAGCCAACCAGCGCGGCACGCACGCCGGTGGGGTGCTCGGCGCCGGCCCTGACCGGCCGCTGGTCGGTGCCGTGGTGCTGCCCGGCGGTCCCGACGCCGCACGGGCGGTGTCCGACACCGCCACGCTGGTGACCGCCAGCGCCGGTGGGCTCGTCAAGCGCACGCTGCTGCGTGAACTGCACGAGACGCGTGCCCGCACCCTTCAGGTCGCCGGCGTGCGCGACGGCGACCGGTTGGCCGCGGTCACGATCTGCGACGACAACCAGCATCTGCTGCTCGCCCACGACGGTGGGCTCGTGACCCGCTTCGCCGCCGACGAGGTGCGGGCGATGGGCCGCACCGCCACCGGCGTGGCCGGCATGGCGGTACCCGCGGGCGCACGGATCGTGGCGCTGTCGGCCGTGCCCGCCGACGACGACGGGACGCACGAGGTCCTGACCGTCGGGGTCGACGGCATCGGCAAGCGCACCCCGCTGGGCGAGTACCCGGTCAAGGGGCGCGGGGGCAAGGGTCTGCAGACCGGCAGCGTGCCCCTGGCCTGGTGCGGCGTGGCCGTTGACCTGCACCTGCCCACCGACCCGCCGCTGGTGGTACGTGCCGTCGACCTGCCCGAGGCCCGCCGCGCCGGCCGGGGCGGACCCCTCGACGGCGGGATCAACGGTCGGGTGGTCGCCGAGCAGGACGCCGGGGTGACGCCGAGTCCGACGTGAGTCCCGGGTGACCGGCGGCTCCGGCCCTCGTGCCCGCCGCGGACGGCTCAGCCTGGCTCGACCACGGGCAGGTCGAACCAGAAGCAGGTACGTCCGGGCCGGGAGTCGAACCCGATCCGTCCGCCCTGCTGCTCCACGATGTCCTTGCTGATCGCCAGGCCCAGCCCCGCGCTGCCGTGGCCGTCGCCGGTGGGATCCGCCTGGGCGAACCGTTCGAAGACCCGGTCGGTGAACTCCTCGGGGACTCCCGGTCCCCGGTCGATCACCTCGGTGCGGGCCCAGGCGCCGAGGCGCCGCAGCCGCAGCTCGACCGTCGAGCCCTCCGGTCCGAACTTCGCCGCGTTGGACATCAGGTTGGCCAGCACCTGCCCCAGACGTACGGCGTCGACCTCGACGCCGACCTCCTCGAGTTCGGCCAACGCGAAAGTCACCCCCCGCGCGAGCCCGCAGGGGGCGAGCTCCTGCAGCGAACGTTCGAGCAACGGGCCCAGCGCCTGGACCTGCACGTCGAACACGGCCTGCCCCGAGGCCAGCCGCTCGGCATCGAGCAGGTCCTCGATCAGCGCCACGAGCCGGTCGGTGTTGCGCATGGCGACCTCCAGCAGCGGCCGCTGCCCGGCGCCGACGTCCCCCGACACGCCCGCCAACAGCAGCTCGACGGCGCCACGGATCGAGGTCAGCGGGGTGCGTAGCTCGTGGCTGACGTTGGAGACGACCGCCGCCCGGGCCGCGTCGAGGCGCTGCTGCTCCGAGACGTCGGTGGTCGCCCCCGAGATGCGGATCGGCCGGCCGTGTTCGTCGTAGTCGATCAGACCCCGGATCACGACGGGGACGAGCTGGCCCCGGCGGTGGAGGATCCGCGCCGACACCGTGAAGGTGCGACCGCGACGTGCCACGACTTCGTCGATCAGTACATCGATCGACGCGAGGTCGTCGGGGTGGGTCAGCTGCCGCCAGGTGTCGTTGTCCGCGGGCAGCTCGCCAGGGCCGTAGCCGTGCAGCTCGAGCCAGCGTGGCGAGTACACGACCGTGCCGGTGCGCAGGTCGTTGTCCCACCAGCCGTCCGCCGTCGCCCTCAGCACGCGCCGCAGACGCTCCTCGCTGCGCTCGAGGGCGCGCGAGGTTTCGTGAAGGTCGGTGACGTCCTGCAGGCTGCCCTCGAGGCGCTGCGGGGTGCCGTCCTGGGTGTACTGCGTGCGCGCGAGCACCCGCACCGTTCGCACGTCACCATCCGGGCGCACGACCCGGTGGACGATGTCGAGCGTGCCGTCGGTCACCGCCTCCTGGACGGCCTGATCGAACGCCTCGAGGTCCTCGGGGTGCACCAGCTCGAGGATCTGCGCGAACGGGACCCGGTGGTGCCGCGTCGACCAGCCGAGGATCTCGCAGACGACCGGCGAGACCTCGGCCACCTCGTTCTGCAGATCGAGGATCGAGTACCCGATCCGGGCCAACTGCTGGACCTCGTCGAGCTGCGCACCGGTCTGGTGCAGGCGGAGCTCGCGCTCGCGCTGGGTGGTGATGTCCTGGAACGAACCCGACACCCCGAGGACCACCCCGTCACGCAGGTCCGCGCGGCCGGTGGTACGGATCCAGCGCGGCACGCCCTGCATGGTCACGAAGCCAAGCTCGAGATCGAAGGGCTCGCCGTGCTCGACCAACCGGGAGAAGGCCGGCTCCAGGACCGCCCGGGACTCCGGCGGGTAGCAGCGCATACCGTCGTCGACGCCCGGGCGGAAGGTGGCCGGGTCGGTGCCGTAGATCGCGTGCACGCCCGCCGACCAGCGGGTTTCACCGGTCTCGAGGTCGAGGGTCCAGGTGCCGATCCCCGACACCCGCTCGAGCTCCGCCAGGCGCTCGCGGCGCTCACGCTCCTCGGTGACGTCGCGTACGACGGCGTAGATGCGCCGCTCCTCGACCACCGAAACCGCGCTCCAGCGCAGCCAGCGGTAGGTGCCGTCGGCATGCCGGTAGCGGTTGTCGAAGCCGTGCCGGGTGCCGCCCCGGGTCAGTATCCGGGCCGCCGCGGCGGTGGCGGCGCGATCGTCGGGGTGGACGAAGTCGAGGTAGGCACCGCTGAGCAGCTCCGGCGTCGGCCAGCCGAGCAACGCGGTCCACGCCGGGTTGACCACGAGCAGCCGGCCCTCGAAGTCCGCCACGCACATCGGCTCCGTGGTGGCTTCGAACAGTCGGTGCATGCCACCAACGACCGCTGCACCATCCCCGCCGACCGCCTCGTGCTCGGAATGGGCGTCCATGGCCAACCATGTTGGTGTCCCGCGCTGCCCCTACAGCAGCCCTCACCGGCCGGCAGCGGACCTCGACGGTCCCGGCCGCTTGGGTGCGCGCGTACCCTAGCGAGCCGGGTGCGGTGAGGGAAGTGGCTGGGCGCCGTCGGGTTGCCCCGCAGGCCCGCGAGGCGAGGATGGCGTCACAGCACCAGCGGGCGCGGTGGGTGGACCAGCAGGTCGGGGCGACGACGCCACACCTGCGGATCGACCACCTCGACGTACAGCTCGAGTTCGTTGCCGTCGGGGTCCGCGAGCGCCAGCCCGTGGGTCACCCCACGATCGACCATCCCCAGCACCTCGACGTCGGCAGCAACGAGCCGGGCGTGCATCGTACGCAGCGCGTCGTCGTCATCACCGATCTTGCAGCCCAGGTGGGCCAACCCGACCCGCCGGGTCGATGCCACCGGCTCGGCGTCGAAGCCGACCTCGATCAGCAGCAGCTCGTGGTGGCTGCGCCCGCTGGTGAGGGCGAGGCCGACCGGCCGGCCACCGGCGGTCAGCTCCACGCGCACGGCGAACCCGAGCACCTCGGTGTAGAAGTGCCGCGAGCGCAGCAGATCACGGACGTACAGCACGGCTTGGCCGAGCTCGATGTCGGGCACGACAGCGCCTTTCGTGGGGACCGAGCGGCGCTCTCACGGCCGCGACGGATACGGTACTGCGGGCGGGGGGCCCGGTCGTCGGCCGGTCCGCGCGCGCCCTCACCACGACCACGTACCCGCGGCCCGACGGCAGGACACGACATGCGACCCGGTGTGAGGCTGCGCGCCGTGCGCGACGAGGACGCCGAGGCGCTGATCGCCCTGGTCGGCGCCGCCTACGCCGAGCACCCGGGCTGTGTGCTCGACCTTCCCGGGGTCGATGCCGACCTCCGGGCCCCGGCGAGCACCGCCGCCGCGCGACGAGGACCGTGGTGGGTGCTCGAGCATGCCGAGGTGGTGATCGGCACCGTCGGGGCCGGCGCGCCGGACGGTACAGGGACGATCGAACTCAAGCGCCTGTACCTCGACGCGGCCTGGCGCGGGCAGGGCCTGGCCGGCGAGCTGGTGCGCCATGTGGAGGCGCATGCCGCGCAGGTGGACGCACGGCGCATCGAGCTGTGGTCCGACACCCGGTTCGAGGCTGCGCACCACCGCTACGAGCAGCTCGGCTACCGACCGACCGGCGAGACGCGCGAACTCGACGACCCGTCGCAGACCACCGAGTACCGCTTCGTCAAGCAGCTGGAGGACGGGGCGACCACCGACGGTTGAGCCGCCCGCCCGAGCGCCTGCGGTCGCGCCCGAACTACCGCGGTCGCGTACCAACGGCCGCGGGCCCGCCGGTAGGGCGGGCCCGGGTCGGGATGGTTGCCGGCGCGGCGCTCAGGCCAGCTGGGCCGAGAGCATCCACAGCTGCATCTCGAGCCCGTCGAGGATCTCGATGAGCAGGTCCTCGCTGGCGACGTCGGTGTCGCCGAGGCCCTCGAGCCGCGCGCGGGTACGGCGGGCGACCGCCTCCACCCGGTTGGCCATGACCTCGATGGCCTCGGTCTGGTGCGTCCAGGACTCCGGCGCCGGGTCCTCCGGGGAGTCACCGGCGACCCGCTGGACGCGGCCGTCGGGGGCGACGCCGATCGAGGTCAGCCGCTCGGCGACGTCGTCGGACCACAGCCGGTACTGGTCGACGAGCTCGTCGAGGTGCTCGTGGACCGACTTGAAGCGGTCACCGACCACGTTCCAGTGCAGCTGCTTCCCGGTCAGTCCGAGCTCGACGAGATCGACGACCAGCGGCTGCAGCCGCTCGGCCACAGCCTGCTGGTCGGCGGGGGCCAGGGTGGAGCGGATGGGGGCGGTGGCTGGGCTCTGTGTGGCGCTCACGGGCGTCTCCTCGTTGCATCGTGGTGCGGGACTCTGCCCCGATGTTCGGGGCCGGGGAGCCGGATGTCCGGCTCCCCGCCTGTCCGCGTGGCCGTGACCGCCGTGGCCTCAGGCGGCGGTGCCGGCACTGCGCAGCGCCTGGCAGGCCTGAACGACCCGGGCGGACATGGCCTCTTCGGCCTTCGCTCCCCAGGAACGCGGGTCGTAGACCTTCTTGTTCCCCACGTCGCCGTCGACCTTGAGCACGCCGTCGTAGTTGGCGAACATGTGGCCGGCGATCGGACGACTGAACGCGTACTGGGTGTCGGTGTCCACGTTCATCTTGATCACGCCGTGGTCGAGCGCCTCGTGGATGTCGTGCAGTTCCGAGCCCGACCCACCGTGGAACACGAGGTCGAAGGGCATGTCGTTGCCGACCTTGGCAGCGACCGCATCCTGCAGTTCCTTGAGGATCGCGGGACGCAGCTTGACGTGGCCGGGCTTGTACACGCCGTGCACGTTGCCGAAGGTCGCCGCGAGCAGGTAGCGGCCGTTCTCGCCGGTGCCCAGCACCTCCGCGGTGCGCAGCGCGTCCTCGGGGGTCGAGTACAGCTTCTCGTTCATCTCGCCGACGATGCCGTCCTCCTCACCGCCGACCACGCCGATCTCCATCTCCATGATCGTGCGGCCTGCGCGGCACACCTCGAGCAGTTCCCTGGCGATCTCGAGGTTCTCCTCGAGTTCGACCGCGGACCCGTCCCACATGTGCGAGTTGAACAGCGGCCCCTCGCCGGCGGCGACCCGCTCCTTGGAGATCTCGGCCAGCGGACGCATGAAGCCCTCAAGCTTGTCCTTCGGGCAGTGGTCGGTGTGCAGGGCGATGTTGACCGAGTACTGCTCGGCCACGATGCGGGCGAACTCGGCGAAGGCGACCGAGCCGGTGACCATGTTCTTGACCGACGCACCCGACCAGTAGGCCGCGCCACCGGTCGAAACCTGCACGATGCCGTCGGACTCGGCCTCGGCGAAACCGCGGATGGCAGCGTTGAGCGTCTGCGAGCTGGTGACGTTGATCGCCGGGTAGGCGAAAGCTCCCTGCTTGGCCTTGTCGAGCATCTCCTCGTAGGCCTCGGGGGTTGCGATGGGCATGTCGTCTCCTAGATGAGTGGGTGGGTGCGTGGGTGTTGGTGCCGTGCGTGTCGGTGCCGTGCGTGTCGGTGCCGTCGGGTGCTTGGCGGGTGTCGGACACCCGGGGGTCGTGCCGTGCGCCGGGGCGCTGCGGGCCGGGCCCGCCGTCAGTCGAGCCCCACGTGCCGGGCGAGTTGAAGCGCGACGGCACGGGCCTCGGCCTCAAGGTCGGCCACCGCCGTGGTCGGGTCGCTGACGGCGTCGTGGTCAGCCCGGAGGTCGACGTAGATCTTGGCCTTGGGTTCGGTTCCCGAGGGGCGCAGCATCGCCCGCCCGCCGTCGAGATCCAAGGCCACCAGAGCGTGGGCGGCCAGCCAGGGCGGGCGGGCCTCGGCGCCGACGCGGTAGTCGGTGACCGCGCGCACGGTGCGTGCGCCCAGCCTCGTCGGTGGACCGTCTGCCAGTCGCTGGAGCGCAGCGAGGATCTCGGCCTTGCCGCGGGTGCCCGGGCGGAACACCGCGTGCTGGTGGCTGACCCAGCGGCCGTGCCGGCGGGCGAGCTGCTCGAGCCGGTCGCGAACGGTTTGGCCCTCGGCAGCCAGCGCCCGGGCGAGGTCGGCCATGGCCACGCCCGCCCCGATGCCGTCCTTGTCGTGCACGACGTCGCCGATGGTGACGCCAAGCGCCTCCTCGAACCCGAGTACCAGGGTCGTGCCCTGATCGCGCGCGAGGTCCCGGGCGGCCTTGCAGATCCACTTGAAGCCGGTCAGGCTCCATTCGGCCCGGGCGCGGTAGGCGGTCGCGACGTCACGGATCATCGGGGTGGACACGATGCTGGCGACCACCAGTGGACGATCCGCGTCCGCGCCCCTCAGCAGGTGGTCGGCGAGCAGCACGCCCAGCTGGTTGCCGGTCAGAGCCAGGTGGCCGCCGGCGCCGTCGGGCACGGCGACCGCCAGCCGGTCACCATCCGGGTCGTTGGCCAGCACCAGATCGGCCTCCAGTTGCCCGGCCAACTCCAGGGCTGCGTCCAGCGCTCCCGGCTCCTCGGGGTTGGGGAAGGGCACGGTGGGGAAGTCACCGTCGGGTTCGGCCTGTGAGGCGACCTCGTGCAGGTCCTGATACCCGCTGGCACGCAGCGCCCGGTGCAGCAGCGGTCCCGCGACCCCGTGCAGTGCGGTGGTCACGATGCGCAGGTCCGGCCCGTCCACGGGGGGCAGGGTCGCGCCGAGCTCGCCGAGGTAGCGGCCCACCACCTGGTCGGTGACGGTACGCACCCGGTCGCTGGCATCGGGGTCGATCCGGGGGACCTCGGTGGCCGGGCCGACCGCATCGATGGCAGCCGCGATCGCCGCGTCCTCGGGAGCGACCAACTGCGCGGCGGCCTCGGTGTACACCTTGTAGCCGTTGTACTCCGGCGGGTTGTGGCTCGCGGTGACCACCACCGCGGCAGCCGCGCCGAGCACCTTCTGTGCGTAGGCGACCAGCGGCGTGGGCTGCGGGGTCGAGAAGCGGTGCACGGCCAGCCCCGCACCGCACAGCACCGCGGTCACGTCGGTCGCGAACCGGGCCGAGTCGTGGCGGGCGTCGAAGCCGACCACCACCCCGCGCTCGGCGGCATCTTCCACGGTCGCGAGCAGGTGGTCGGCGAGCCCACGGGTGGTGCGGATCACCACCGCCCGGTTCATGCGCAGCGGGCCGGGCCCGACGATGCCGCGCAACCCGGCCGTCCCGAAGGCCAGCGCCCCGTCGACATGCTCGGCGAGCACCGCCGCGTCGCCGGCGGCCAGCAGGGCCTCGAGGGCCGCTCGGGTTCCGGGGTCGGGATCTCCCGCGATCCACGACCGGGCGCGCTTCAGCAGCGCGGCCGCCGTCGACGCAGGCTCAGAGGTTGGCATGCGCGCGACTCTAGCCCCCTCCGACCGCCCCGGCGCAGCGATCGGCCGGCACCCCGGTCGGGTGGTCAGCCCGGGTCCACGCCCGCGGCCCGCAGTGCTCCCCACGCCAACTGCTCGAGCAGGGCGCGGCGCTGCCGGGCGTCGAGCGGGCGGGCTTCGGCGTCGGTGTACAGCGCGGCGGCGTCGATCAGACCGTGCACGGACACCGCCATGGCTCGCGCCACCTCGACGTCGAGATGGGACGCGATCCCACCGATGGCCTCGGCCCAGGCCGACACCCAGCGGTCGTGGTTGCGGCTGGCCCGTTCGCGGTAGTCATCGGGCAGATGGCGCAGCTCGCGCACCAGCACCACGATCGCCTCGGGCTGGTGCAGCGCAAGGTCGAGCTGGGCGTCGAGCAGGACCGCCAGAGCCTGGTCGGGGGGCAGGTGGCGGGCCCGCTCGAGTGCCGGACGCAGCTGCTGCCAGAGGCGGTCGAGCACGGCCATGAGCACCGCGTCCTTGGATGCGAAGTGCCGGTACAGCCCCGGGCCGGTGATGCCCGCCGACGCACCGAGGTCGTCCACCGAGACCCCGTGGAAACCGCGCTCGCGGAACAGCAGCGCGGCAGCATCCAACACGGCCTCGCGGCGTCGGCGGCCACGGTCGGTGGCGGCGGGCGCGGGGGGATCGGCCCGGTCGCTCACCGGACGAGGATCACCGCGGGGCGGGGGCCGGTCGCGAGACGGGGGCGGATCACAGGCTCAGGACCTCGGCGAGCAGAGCGCGGTGGTGCGACGGCGAGCCCAGCAGCAGCTTGGTGGCCTTGGCGCGCTTGAAGTACAGGTGAGCGTCGTGCTCCCAGGTGAAGCCGATGCCCCCGTGCAACTGGATGCCGTCCGCGCTGGCCTGCTCGAACACCTCTGAACAGTAGGACTTGGCCATGGGCGCGGCGATCGCCAGTTCGTGGCGGTCGCCGGCGGCGAGTACCCGGGCGGCGTGCTCGGCGACCGAACGGGCCGACTCGACCTGCACGAGCAGCTCGGCCAGCCGGTGTTTGACGGCCTGGAACGAGCCGATCGCGCGACCGAACTGGATGCGGTCGCGGGCGTAGCCGGTGGTCATCTCGAGCACGTGGCCGGCGCCGCCGACCTGCTCGCAGGCGACCGCGACCACCCCGGCGCTCAACGCCCGGTGCAGCGCGACCATCGCGTCGTCGCCGGCGAGCCAGGCGTCGTCGTCCACCCGCACCCCGTCGTAGACCAGCGTGGCCATCGGGCGGGTCAGGTCGAGCACGTCCAGCGGGCGGCGCTCCAGTCCGGCGCTCTCCCCCGGCACGACCAGCAGCACCAGCCCCTCGTCGCTCACCGCGGCGGTGACCACCATCTCGGCACTGGCGCCGTCCACGACGTAGCCCGCGGTGCCCTGAAGCACCCAGTCCTCACCGTCGCGGCGGGCGGCGACACCGGGCTCGGACGTCAGCCCTCCGCGCTCGTCGAGGTGGGCCAGTGCCAGGGTCGTGCGGCCCTCGGCCACCGCGGGCAGCAGCGCGGCGCACTGCTGCTCGGTGCCGGCGGCCAGCACCGCCTCGGTGCCGAGCACGGCGCTGGACAGCAGCGGAACGGGGAGCAGGCGACGGCCCGCCTCCTCGATGACGATCGCGAGCTCGGCGAACGTGGCGCCCGCGCCTCCGAAGCGCTCGGGGACGGTCAGCCCGGTCAGGCCGGTCTGGGCGAGTTCGGCCCAGGCGTCGCGGTCGTAGCCCTCGTCACCGAGCATGACCTCGCGCACCCGCTCGGAGGTGGCGCGGGCCGCGATGAGCTCGCGCACGGTGGCGCGTAGCAGACGCTGCTCCTCGGTGACGGTGAAGGACGCGGTGGGGGTGGCAGTGGTCATCGGGCGGCCTTTCGGGCCTCGGCGGACGGGCGGGTGGTGGCCCGGGTCGTGGTCAGCTGCGTGGGACTTCGCGCCAGGGCACGTTCTTGTCGACCCGCGGCTCGCCCGGCAGGCCGAGCACGCGTTCGCCGAGGATGTTCTTCATGATCTCGCTGGTGCCACCCTCGATCGAGTTCGCTCGGGCCCGCAGGAAGGCCTTGTGCGCACTCTCCGCCCGGTTGGCGGTCTCGTCGGGGCGGGTGAACTCGTAGCCGCCGGGGTAGGTCATGCCCTCGGCGCCGAGCAGGTCGATGGTGAAGGCGGTGATGGACTTGTTGAGATCGGCCCAGTGCAGTTTGCCGGTGGAGCCCTCCGGGCCGGGGGTCCCCGACTTGCGGGCCTCGCCGGCGCGGATGGTGGTCAGACGCTGGGCTTCGGCCTCGACCCAGTAGCGCACGAGTTGGTCGCGGGCGACCGGGTCGTCACCACCGTGCTGCTTCCAGGCTTCGAGCGCGTGGGCGATCGCGCCCGAGCCGCGCGGTGCGACGTTGGAGCCAATGGCGACCCGCTCGTTCATCAGCGTGGTCATGGCCACGGCCCAGCCCTGGCCGACCTCGCCGACGCGCATGTCGTCGTCGATGCGCACGTCGTCGAAGTACACCTCGTTGAACTCGGCCTCACCGGTGATCTGGTACAGCGGACGCACATCCACACCGTCGGCCTGCATGTCGACCACGAAGTAGGTCAGCCCGGCGTGCTTGGGCACGTCCGGGTCGGTGCGGGCCACCAGCAGCCCCCACGTCGCGAGGTGCGCGAGGGTGGTCCAGACCTTCTGGCCGTTGACGATCCAGGTGTCGCCCTCCTTGACGGCCGTGGTCGACAGCGCGGCGAGGTCGGAGCCGGCGCCGGGCTCGGAGAACAATTGGCACCAGATCTCCTCGCAGGTGAACATCGGACGCAGCATGCGGCGCTGGCGTTCTTCGTCGGCGTGCGCCATCAGCGTGCCCGCGCCCATCCCGATGCCGAGCACGTTGAGGTAACGGTTGCGCACCGAGCCCCCGGCCTCGACGATGCGCCGGTCGACCTCGGCCTGCCAGCGCGGGCTGACCCCACAGCCGCCGAAGTCCTCGGGGTGCTGCACCCAGGCCAACCCGTGGTCGAACTGGGCCCCCCAGAAGTCCCGCTCGGGGGTGGAGGCGGGCGGGTGTGAGGCGAGCAGCGCCTCGATGCGCTCGGTCACCAGCGTGCGTTCGTCTATCGCCACGTCGAGGTCCTTCCTGCCGGTCGGTTCGCCGCCGGGTCGCCCACCGCGAGCCGCGGTGCGAGTGAACGTTCGCTCACCGGAAAGGCTAGCGCAGCCGCCCCCGCACCCCGAAGCCGGAGGACGGTCCGCAGCCCGGCCCGGGCCGCCCGGCATCCGTCCGGGCCTCCACACCGAATGACCCTCGCCAACCGTTCATGCACCCTCGGGGGAACTCCGTGTCGACGTCCACCGCACTGCTGCTCGCCGGCTGGGGAACCGACCTGCGCCGGCTGCAGCCACTCGCCGCGCACCTGACCGCCACGGGGTACGAGGCCCGCGTCTGGGTCTACCGGCCCGCCGGCAGCATCGAGGGTCTGGCCGCGCAGCTACGAGACGGCGTCGAGCACCTGCACCACGACGGCCCCGTGCACCTGGTCGGCCACTCGTTCGGCGGAGTGCTCGCCGCCGCCGCCGCGCTTCAGGCGCCGGGTGCGGTGCGCTCGGTCACCACCATCAACATGCCCTGGCGGGGCACCTGGGTGTCGTACACCGGCGCGAGCCGGCTCGCCAACGCGCTGCGCTGGGGCTCGCCCGACCTCGCGGCGCTCCGCGCTGAGCTCGCCCGACACGCCGCGGCACCCGGCGGCCCGTCGTGGCTCCTGCTCGCGGCACTGGGCGACCTGGCGACCCCGCTGACGACCTCACTGCGTGCCGGAGCGCACAGCCCACGCATCCGCCGGCAGCTGCTGGCGTTGCGCGGTCACAGTCTCTCTCTGCTCGAACCTCGCCTGCACCGGACCGTCGCTGCCCACCTGGCCCGCAGCGAACCCACCGCCCCCGAGATCATGGGCGCCGTCGCGACCGACCCCCACGCCACGTTCGACGACGACCGACTCATCGGCGTCGGCCAGCAACGGTGAGCCCGGCGGCTGCTCTCGCGCTGCCCCCGGCGCACGATCCACCCGCTGCCGCCCGCTGGGTGGCCGACCACCTCGCGTCCGTGCTCGTCGGTCCACCGCATCCCTCCCCCCGGTTCCGGGGCGGTCAGCGGGCAGCCGACGCCCGCCTCGCACTGCTCGACGCCACCGGCTACGCCCGCCAGCGCAACGAGGTCTGGCCTGCTCAGCGGCGCGGCGCGACGGGCCTGTCGCCCTACCTGCGTCACGGACTGATCGATCTTCCCACCGCCTGGGGCACGCTCGGCGGGGCATCGGGAGCCGACCGCTCCAAGCTCCGTGACGAGTTGCTGTGGCAGGAGTACGCCCGCCATCTCTACGCCCGCCTGGGTCCGGACACGGCTCGCGGGTTGCGCCGCGAGCTGCTCGGTCGGCCGGTCTCCGACCGGGCGCCCGACGAGGTCTGGGATCCCACGATGGCGTGCCTCGACGTCAACGTCGAGGAACTGGCCACCGACGGCTACGTCGTCAACCAGGCCCGCATGTGGCTGGCATCGCACTGGGCGGTGCGCCAGGGGGTGGACTGGAGGGCCGGCGAGGACGTGTTCTTCCGCCACCTGCTCGACGGCTCCCGTGCGGCCAACCGCACCGGTTGGCAGTGGACGGTCGGCACCGGCACCGGCCGCGCCTACGGCTTCTCGCGGCAGCAGGTCGAGCGCCGCGCCCCGGGGCTGTGCACCACCTGCCCGCACGGCGCGGCCTGCCCGATTCAGGACTGGCCCGCGGATCCGCCGCTGGCCCCGACCGACGAGCCACCGCGCCTGCGCCAGGATCCGGACCCGGACGCCACCGGCGGGCCGCGCCACCCGGAGATCGAGGCCGCCGCGCAGACGGTCTGGCTCACCGCCGAGTCGCTGGGCGACGCCGACCCGGCGCTGCTCGCACACCCCGACCTGCCGGTGGTGTTCGTCTTCGACCTGCCCCTGCTCGCCAGGCTGCGGCTGGCGGGCACCCGGCTGGTGTTCCTCACCGAGACGCTCGCCGACCTGGCCGAACGACGCGAGGTCGAGGTCCTGTTCGGCGACCCCGTCGAACTGCTGCAGGGGCACCGCCTGGCGGTGACCTGGGCGCCAGTCCCCGGCTTCGCTCGGCGCGCCGCCCGGCTCCAGCCCACGGCCCAGCATCCCTGGCCGTGGCTGGTCAGGCCCCACGGCGGCTCGGTTGCCTCCTTCAGCGCCTGGCGCCGCGCCGCCGCGTCGTCCGGGGTCCTGCCCGGCAACTCGCCCTGAGCCGTGGCAGCAGCGCACCGGCCCTTGCCCCCGCCGCGCCGATCGCGCATGCTGAACGGTGAACGGGCTGCGACCCAGCCGGTCGGCGGCTGATCGCGACCAGCGGGCCGATCCCGATCCCGCGCGCCCCCCGCGCCCGTGCCGGCAGCCTCGTCCGGTGCCCCCGCCGCCCGTCGCGACCGACGGTCATCCCGACCGTCAGGAAGGGGGAACCCATGCGCTGCCGGGTCACCACCCGGAACCGGGGCGGCAGACTGCACGCCGCCCTCGCGGCCGCAACCGTGGCCGCGCTCACCCTGGTCTCGTGCGGGGAGCCCGAACCCGAGCAACCCGACGCGACCGAAACCCAGCCCGACGACCCCGACCCCGACGCCGGGTGCGACGGGACCATCACCCAGGACGAGATCGAGATCTGGTGGCACGACGGCCTCGAGGCCGAGGCCGACACCATGCGCGCCTTCGTGGAGGAGTTCAACGCCACACAGGACGACGTGACCGCCACCCTGACCCTCGTCCCCGAGGCCGGCTACCCCGCTGAGCTGCGGCTCGCGGCGGCCACCGGCACCCTGCCCGACGTCGTCGACGTCGACGCCTCCTTCGCCTTCGCCTACGCTTGGAGCGGCCAACTCCAGCCCATCGACGGCTGCCTCGACGCCGAGCTGCGCGAAGACCTGCTGCCCTCGATCCTCGCCCAGGGCACCTACAACGACCAGCTGTGGGCGGTGGGGATGTTCGAGTCGGGGCTCGGGATCTACGCGCTGCGCTCGGCGCTCGAACAGGTGGACGCCCGCATCCCGGCCCAACCCGCCGACGCCTGGAGCATCGACGAGTTCGACGCGCTGCTCAGCGACCTGCGCGCCGCAGGCTACGAACAGCCGTTGGATGCCAAGCGCAACTACGAGCAGGGCGAGTTCCTCTCCTACCTCTACCAGCCGATGCTGTGGTCCGCCGGTGCCGACCTCGTCGACCCCGACGTGACCACCGCCGAGGGCTGGATCAACGCCCCTGAAGCCGTCGAGGCGGTGTCCCGCATCCAGGCCTGGCACACCGACGGCTACGTCCACCCCAACGAGGAGGATCAAGCCTTCGTCGAGGGTGAGGCGGCGCTGTCGATGGTGGGTCACTGGGAGCTCGAACGCTACCTCGACGCCCACGGCGAGGACCTGCTGCTGCTGCCCCTGCCCGACTTCGGAACCGGCACCGTGAGCGCCCAGGGCTCCTGGCAGTGGGCCGTGAATGCCGACACCGACGCCGATGCCGCCTGGACCTTCATCGAGTACACCCTCCAGCCTGAGCAGGTCGAGCGCATGGCCGAGGCCGGCGGGGCGATCCCGTCGCGGACTTCGGTCGCCGACGACAGTGCGCGCTTCGGACCGGGCGGGCCGGGCGAGCTGTTCCTCACGCAGCTCGAGGACGGCTACACCCGACCCCGGCTTCCCCACCCCGTGTACCCGGAGCTGACCCGTACCTTCGCGATGACGATGATCAACATCCTCGACGGCGGCGACGTCGCGAGCCTGCTCGACATGGCGGCCGCGATGATCGACGGCGACCTCGAGGCCAACCGCGGCTACGCTGCGGTCGACTGATCGGGCCGTGCCGGGTGGTGCGGGCCGGCGGATCGTTCGTCCCGACCTGCCGCACCCCCGGTCACCGGCGGATCTGCGCGCTAGCCTCACACGCGGCCCCTATCCCCGACGCCGTCGAGCGACCATGGTCACCATCGCGCAGGTCGCCCGCCACGCCGGCGTCGGGGTCAGCACGGTGTCGCGGGTGCTCAACGACCACCCTTCGGTGCGGCCCGCAACCCGCGCCCGGGTGAAGGCCGCCATCGCGGAGCTCGACTACCGGCCGAGCCCGCTGGCCCGGGGGCTCAAGCACGGCCGGGTCGACCGCATCGCGGTCCTCGTGTCGTTCTTCACCAGCCCGTCAGCCGTCGAACGGCTTCGCGGTCTGACTCAGGCGCTGGCGGGGACCGGCTACGAGCTGGTGGTCCACCCCGTGCTCGACGAGGAGCAGCGTCGCAAGCACCTGGCCAGCCTGTCGGGCCCGCACCGGGCCGATGGCATCGTGCTGATCACGCTACCGCTCGATGACGACGAGCTGGCCCGGCTCACCGCCTCCTCGGTCAGCGTGATCCAGATCGACGGCCCCCATCCTGGCGTGAGCAGCGTGGCCGTGGACGACGTTCGCGGGGGGGAGCTCGCCGCCGCGCATCTGCTGCAGCTCGGGCACGAGCAGATCGGCTTCGTGGGCGACCGGCGACCGGCCGATTCTGGTTTCACCTCCAGCCGCGACCGGCAGGCAGGATTCCTGGCCCGGCTGCATCGGGCCGGCGTCTCGGAGCCCGAACGCTTCGTCCGGCTCGACATGCACGGAGTCGACCAGGCCGCCGAGATGGCCGGCGACCTGCTCGCCGGTGCCGAGCGACCGACCGCGGTGTTCGCCGCCTCAGACCTTCAGGCGCTCGGCGTGCTGCGGGCCGCCCGGCAGCTGCGCCTGCGCGTGCCCCAGGACCTGTCGGTGCTCGGCTTCGATGACATCGACGTCGCCCGTCATGTCGGGCTCTCCACGATCCGCCAGCCCCTGCAGGACAGCGGACGGCTCGCCGCCGAACTGCTGCTGCAGGACCTCGCCGATCCGTCGGCTGCGACCGCCCAGCGCCACGTGCTGCCCCTGGAGGTCGTGCCGCGCAGCACCACCGCCCCCCCGGGTCTCTGAGTGCGCAGGTCCAGCCGCTACCGTCGGAGCGAGCGCAGCCTCACCACGGCAGGTGACGATGAGCCAGCACGGGGGTCAGGACGCTCAGCCCGGCACGGCCCCGGTTGACCCGGCGTTCTCCTACGCCAAGATCTGGTGGATCGGCTTCGGCTTCCTGGGCGTGCAGTTGGCCTTCACGACCTACAACGCCTTCCTGCCACTGATGTACCGCGAGTTCTTCGACTCGCGTGCCGCCATCGGGTTGCTGATGGGCACCGACAACCTCATCGGCCTGCTGCTGATCCCGGTGATCGGCGCCTGGTCGGACCGGGTCAACTCGCCGCTGGGCCGACGGCTGCCGTTCGTGCTGGTCGCGGTGCCGGTGGCCGCCCTGAGCTTCCTGGCGATCCCGTTCGCCGCGGCGCTGCTGTGGACGCTGATCCTGACCGAGGTGGTGTTCACCACCGCCATGCACGCCTACCGGGGACCGGTCATCACCTTGATGCCCGACCACACCCCACCCGAGCTCCGGTCGACCGCCAACGGCATCATCAACCTGATGGGTGGCATCGGCACGCTGATCGCCTTCGGGGGCCTGGCGCTGCTCTACGACCTCGACCCGCGGCTGCCGTTCGGCATCGGCGCCGCGGTGCTGCTGCTCACCATGGCGGTGGTCGCGCTCAAGGCCGACCGTCACCCGCCGCACGTCGACAGCACCCCGGTCGCCTCCAAGAACCCGATCCGCGACGCCATCGACGGGGTGCGCGTCCTGCTCCAGCGCTCCAACCGTGGGCAGTTCCTGATCCTGGCCGCGATGCTGACCTACTTCATCGGCTTCGCCGGGCTCGACGCGATGTTCCCGATCTACGGGGTGGAGACGCTCGGGCTGACCGAGGGTCGGGCGGCGTTCATCCTGACCTCGTTCGCCGGCTCGTTCCTGATCTTCGCGCTGCTCGCCGGGGTGATCGGAACCCGCATCGGCAAGATCCCGGCGATGCTCCTTGGCCTGGGCACCGTGCCGGTGCTGTTCCTGCTCGCCATCCCGGTGCGTGAGCCCACCGTGATCATGGCGATCTTCGTGGTCGCCGGGTTCGCCTGGGCACTCGTCAACGTACAGGCGATGCCGCTGATCGCCGATCTTGGCGGACGGGACCGCATCGGCTTCTACATCGGGCTGTACTACATCTTCACGATGACCGGGCAGATGATCGGCCCGTTCGTGCTCGGCTCGGCGATGGACCTCCTCGGCAACCAGGGGATGTTCATCGCCGGCGCGGTGGTCTACGCGCTTGGTTTCGTCCTGCTGCACGCCGGTCGCAAGCGCCTGCCAGAAGACCCCGAAGCGCTCGCCCGTGAACGCCGCCTCGAGCACGTCGACAACGGACGCTGACTTGGGCCTGCGCCTCCCCGTGACGGGTGGCCGACGGGCTCCACTCCGCCCTCGAGGCACCGTCAGCGACCAGGCGCGGGTCAGCGGCTGGGAACAGCTGGCTGCTGACTGACCTTGAGGTCAGCGCCAGCCTGCACGTGCGCGCAGCGTCCACCGTCAGGACGACGTCGGCCGACCGGGGTAGAACTGAAACTGGAGACGACGACACGCGGCTTCGCGGGCACCGCCGCCTCCCACGTCAAAGGAGGTTCGCGCATGCGCGCACAACACCCCCGGCTCCGATGGCTCCCGCCACGGCCAGCAGCGCTGCTCGCCACACTGCTCGCCATGCTGCTGACCGCCACGTCTCTCGTCGCGCACCCGCAGGCTGCGGCCGCCGAGGACACCTGTCCATCCACCTTCCCGCTCGCCGAGGTGCGCGCCGGCCAGCAGGGCACCGGGCTGAGCGTCGTGCGGGGCACCGAGCCGGTGCCGTTCGACGTCGAGGTCATCGATGTGCTCAACAACGCGCTCGGACCGGGCCTTCCCCTGATCGTCATCGAGGTCGACAGCCCCGAGATCGACCGGGTCGGCGGGGTCTGGAGCGGCATGTCGGGCTCGCCGGTGTACATCGACGGCCAACTGCTCGGCGCCCTGGCCTTCGGGTTCTCGTGGGGGCCCTCCCGGCTGGCGGGTGTCACGCCCGCGGCAGCGCTGTTCGACATCACCACGCGGCCCGCTCCCGACCCGCCGCTCGAGGAGGTCGCCAGCGTCACGATGTCTCGGCGGGTGCGGGAACGCGCCGCCGAGGACGGCGTGAGCCCCGCCGCCGCCCGACGCATGGACCCGCTGCGCCTCCCGCTGCAGGTCTCGGGACCGTCCCGACAACGTGTTGAAGCGATCGCAGCCCAGCTCGAGCGCAACCACCCGGGGCTGCAGGTCACCCGCAGCGGGATCGGCACGACCGACACGGTCCCGGCCTCGGCGCCGGTCCCCGGCGGCAACCTCGCGGTCAGCCTCTCCTATGGCGACGTGACCATGGCTGGGGTCGGCACCGTCACCGCCGTGTGCGATGGCACCGTGCTGGGCTTCGGCCACCCGATGCTGTACGCCGGAGCAACCCGGCTCGGCCTGCACACGGCCAGTGCCGTACGGATCGTCGACGACCCGGTCTGGGGGTCGTACAAGCTGGCGAACGTGGGCCCACCGCTGGGCACGATCGAGCAGGACCGTCTGGCCGGCGTCGCCGGCCACCTCCGCTCGCTCCCGGTCACAACCGCGATCTCCACCTCGATCACCGACCTCGGTGCGCAACGCACCGTGACTGGCCGGACCGACGTGGTGTTCGAGGAGGCAACTCCCGAGGCCTTCTTCCTGCACGGCTACACCGCCTACGACCTGCTGGTCTTCGACGACCCCTACGTCGCCGGCACCTCCGAGGTGTCGTGGACCATGACCGGGGTCCGTGCCGGTGGCCAGCCCTGGTCGGTGACCCGGGACAACCGCCA
The DNA here is from genome assembly GCA_007134165.1 of Nitriliruptoraceae bacterium. Lineage (GTDB taxonomy): Bacteria > Actinomycetota > Nitriliruptoria > Nitriliruptorales > Nitriliruptoraceae > SKJO01. The sequence goes on from SLLJ01000371.1 coordinate 27,358, forward strand.
CGCCAATCGCTACGACCTGTCCAGCGCAGCACTGTACGAGGCGGCCGACGCGCTGTGGATGATCGTCGGCAACCCCGACGAGCAGGTCCGGGTGACCGGCCTGGAGTACACCGCGGATGCGGTGGCGACCTACGACGCCTACGACATCCTCGAAGACCGGGTGCGCCTGGCGAGCCTCGAGCCCGGCGACGAGGGCGAGGTCCCCGACGAGCAGTTCGTGCCGGCCGACGAACCCTTCGAGATCGAGCCCGGCGACACGCTCGTTGTCCAGGTACCGCTGCGCCGCTTCCGCGCTGACGTCGAGTACCTCGAGGTCCGCCTCGAGATCCCCGAGGACGTCCGTGGCTACGGCGATCTGATCATCACCGGCGGCGGTTCGGCCTGGTATGGCGACCCCGACGACGAATTCATCGAGCCCTTCGCCGGACACTCGGACTCACCCGGAGGTTTCGACGAACTGCTCGCCTCCCTCGCCGAACGCTCACGCAACGACGACCTGGAGGTGAGCCTGCACGTCTACCCGTTCGAGTGGTGGGACGACGACTGGGACGACGA
>SLLJ01000177.1 GCA_007134165.1 Nitriliruptoraceae bacterium
GATCGACGAGGCGCTCATCCCGGACGTGCCGTAGCGCCTTCGCCTCGGTCATGAGTCGTTGGTTGAAGCGGGGTTCCTGGGTGATCTTGAGCACGTGCGTCGGATCGTGGTGCCCGCGCTCGGTCAACAGGAACAACGGCTTCTGGGATCGATACCCCCGCGCGGGAGCGAAAGCCCATCGGGCCTGGTCGAGGTCGACCCCTGCGGACTCAGCGACATCCGACACCCACTGCGGCGGCCGACCAAGATCGGACGTCGGGTGCCCGATCAGGATCGCGTCCGCTTCGACCCGCCGGTCGACGCCCCCCGGTCGCATCGGCCGCAAGTCGGAAGCGTGGGCCCGAGACGCCCGCGACGGTCCGCGGCCAACCGCACGGGCGGCTCGCGTCCGGGTGAGAACCGACGCGTTGGCGATTCGACGTCGGAACCGCGATCTCGCGTTCAAAGGCTGGTGCTCGGGCACGATGAGCACGTTGGCCGGCTGGCTCGACGCACCGGAGGGATCGCTGCCGGTCGGCCCCATGCACAGCGCACGCACCGGTTGGGACGTCAGCAGCCCGATCGCGTTCGACCCACCGGCCTTCACGACTCCGGCACGCATGATCGCGATGCAGGCGTCGCCGGCCAACGAGTCACGCAGCTGGCACGCGAGCATCGGATCCGCGTGCAGCAGCTCGTGCACCTCGCCGTCCAGCAGCACGAGATCCGCGGGTCGAGTGATCGTGGCCAGCTGCTCGGTGGTCGGTGGCCGCGCGAAGACCTGGACCGAGGCGCCGGCGGCCGTGAGGCGGTCCATGACGGTAACCGACAGGTCGCCGAAGCACAGCACGTGTGCGGGTTCGAGCGTCGGCAGGAGGAACGTCCAGGCGAAAGCGTCGCGCGACGCGACGTTCGCACCAACCGCCAGGTCGCTCTCGAGCAGTTCGGCAAACACCTAGCGCAGCCCCAGTCGCTCGGCCTTGTGCGCACCCCGTTCGTCGAAAAGCTTGTCGAACAACCGCTGAGCGACCGCAGGTGGGAACACTCCGTAGCGGCCATCGGTCCATCGGTGGAGTTCGCGCTGGTCGACAACGGGCGGATGCCCGCGGTGTGGTCGTGCCAGGACTCGCGTCACCCCGAGCGCCTCGAAGGCCGCCAGCCGATGGTTGCCATGGAACACCACAAAGCGGTAGTCGTCGTCCCGGACCAGGAAGTAGCCGGTGAGGTGACCATCAGGGAACTCCGTCGGGCGGTAGCCCCGGCTGCGGAGGCTCTCGTAGGCCGTCCAGGTGCGTTGCAGTTGCAAGCGGCCGAACTCGGGCGGGTGCGGACCGAACTGTTGCCGGGCGCCCTTCTGCGTGTGGGGAGAGGCGAGGATCTCGTCGACCCGCCGTGGTGTGAGAGCCCACAGGTGCTTGAACAAGGGCAGAAGCGCCGGCCACGTGGCGATGGGGTCCAGCAGGTCTCGGACGTCTTCGAGCAGCACCTCCTGGACCGTTGTCGGCTGAAACCCGTCGTAGAAGCGGCGAAGTGCCGAATCCTCGTAGGGAAGGTCGGGGTCGTGGATCAGCTGCTGAAGGCTTTCCCGGTACGGATGCCAGCCGTTGGGGTGGTAGGAGAATGCGCAGGGCGTCGTCACCCGATCGAGGTCGACCTCGAACGCGGTGGTCTGCGCAAACCCCGAAATCACCGGTTCGGGCAGGCGCATTCGCTGCACCGAATACGCGTGTCGTTGCCGCACGCCCCCGGAACCAACCAGCGCATAGCCGGCCTTCTGCAAGCCGTAGTCAACCAATCGCCTCATCACGATGCCGCTGCCATGGTTCGGAAATCACGGTTGCGATCGAGCAGTTCGTCGTAGCTACCGCAGTCGGTAACCCGTCCGTGTTGCAGGATGACGATGCGGTCACATCCTCTGATGGTCGTCAGCCTGTGCGCGATCGTGATGATCGTGCGCTCTCCACGTAGCGCCTCGAGGGCTGACACGATCTCGTTCTCGGTCACGGTATCGAGCGCGGACGTTCCCTCGTCGAAAACAAGGACCCGCGGCTGGTGGTAGAGGGCACGCGCGATGGCGATCCGCTGGCGTTGACCACCCGAGACACGGACTCCTCGCTCGCCGACCAGCGTCTCGAGACCGTCGGGGAGGCGGTCGACGAACTCGCGCAACTGCGACATGCTGATGGCGGCTTGGAGTCGGGCGTCATCCACCTCCTCGTCGCGGAGCCCCAAGCAGATGTTGCGCCGGAGCGTGTCGTCCACGAGGAACACCATCTGGGAGACCACGCCGAGGTTTGCCTGCCAGGCCGATGGCGACGTGCGGATGTCGACGCCGTCGACGAGGACCCGGCCGGCGGTCGGTGGAATCAGCCCCATCAGCACGTCCACGAGGGTGCTCTTGCCGCCGCCCGTTGGCCCGACGATGCCGACGGATTCTCCCACTCGGATGGTGAGGTCGATGCCATGCAACACATCGGTTTCGGTGCCTTCGTAGCGATATCGGACGTCTTCGATGCGGATGTCTCTCTCGAACGGCATCAGGTGCGACGACGGCGCGAGAGGCTGCCTTGACGCTTCGCGTTCGATGAGGACGACATCGGCGTACAGATCGTCGACGGCCGGTGCGGCAAACTTGAGCGCGTTCAGACCCGAGAGGATGTCGGTCAGTGGCGGCTTGAGTCGGAGCGCCGAGTAGCCGAAGAGGGCGAGCACCGAGAGGGTGTCGGTGGCCGAACCGCCACGCAGGATAGTCAGCGCGAAGAACGCGACGATGAAGAGCATCAGCGACGTCTCGATCACTTCGCGCGGAGCCTGCTTCGCCGCCTGCCGCAGGTACTGGGCCCTAGCGAACGACTGACGCTGACGGCGGTACTCCTCGCTGAACAGTCGCTCACGGCCGAGCACCTTGATGTCCCGCACACCACCCAAGCTCTGTTGCAGGGTCTTCAGGCTGGCCTTGGACAGGTGCTGGCTGCGTGCACCCATCCGCTTGACTCTGGGGTGGAGGACCCAGAGCACCGCATAGGTCATGGGTCCGAGGAACGCGAGCGCCAGGATCGCCGCAAGGGGGGCTGTTGCCAGCAGCACGGTGAGTATCCCGATGACGATCAGGATGCTGGAAACCATCATTGCGAAGGTGCCGAGCACTTCGCGAACGAAGACCTGCACGCTGTCATGGCTGTTTCGGATCAGCTCCGAGGAATTGCGACGGAGGTGGAACCCGTACGGCATCGACAGGTAGCCATCGAGCAGCCTCGACGACAGTCGTGCTCCCGCCGTGTGGACGACCCGTCCTTGCCAGTAGGCCTCCGCGATCTTCACGGACGCCCGGATGAGGAAGAAGGCGGCGATGATCGCGGCGGCCATCAACAACTGTTCCTGCCGATCCGCGCCAGGAAGGATCTCGTCGAGATCGCCAACCAGGGGCAGATCGAGCTGGTCGGTGCCGGTGATCAGACCCATCAGGAGCAGCACCATGACCGCCCCTGTTGCTTCGAGGACGCTGACGACGACGGCCAACAGCGCGAGCACCAGCCAGCGGACCCACGTTCTCCACGACCGCCAGCCACCGACGAGGTACAGACTCTTGCGAATGATGCTTGTCATCTGGGCGCTCTCGCTGGACCGCACCTGCAGGTCGTGGACGTTGCCGGTCGTCCAGGTTGTCCGGCGGGAGTGTATCCACGGGCCTACCACCCGCCGGATCGTGTTCTGCGCCGCGCGAAGTGCCACGTGACCTGTCGGGCAGGCCTGGGCCGATCCGTATCCTGGTCGTCTCGGGAGCCGCGCTGCCCATGATGCCGGCGACCCGCGATCGACGGTGAGACGGCGCCAGTATGATCTTGGATCACCCCAAGAGCCTGGCAGTCCTCGCAGCCGCCGCCACGAGCCCGTGGTCTCCCTGATCGGCGTCCGGGGGCTCATGGCTCCCGGTGGAGGGACCAATGAGCACCAAGGACTGGGCCGTGCACGTCGCCGTGAATGCGGCCACCGCGAGAACTCGGGCGGCGAGGAGCAGCCCGCATCGCCAGACGCCGGAGCCGCGGCTGTCGCACACGCTTGCACGACGTCATGCATCGCACTTCGTGACCCCGTTCCCCTGCGCACTGCTCCCGTGTTCGGCGCGGCGTCCCCTGCCGCCTCCCACCGGAGGATGAGCCGCGTCCTCGTCGTCGGAAAGGGACCGCCGGAGCGCGGCGGGATCGCCGCGTTTCTGTCGATGCTGATGTCAAGCCGTCTGACGGATGCCCACGAGTTGCGACTACTGAACGTGACGCGGGAGAGCGAACCGCAAGGCGGCAAGCTGAACTCGGCGAACGTCCGCAGGACAACGTCCGATGCCGCGGCGGTATGGCGTGCGGCCGGCGGTTGTGACGTCGTGCACATCCACTCTGCGCTGGCCCCTCTCGTGACACTGGTCCGAGCTTCCCTCTTCGCCCTGGCGGCCCGAAGCCGCGGCGCGAAGGTCGTGTTGCACGCGCATGGCGGACTCTTCATCGAGTGGAGCGCGAATCCATGGCGGCGGCGAGTTGCCAGGGCGCTGCTGTTGCCTGCGACGGTGGTCGTACCGGTCGCGTCGTGCGTTGCCCGGGCCCTGCGGCGTTGTGTCGCACCGCAGCGGATCGTGCTGATCCCCAACGGCGTCGACACGGAGCACTTCTCGCCCGGCACCGCCCAGGTCCGATCGGTCACGGCCGGGCGACCACCGCGGATCCTCTACGCAGGACATCTCACCCCCCGGAAGGGAGTGCTCGACCTACTCGAAGCATCGACCCAGCTGGAACGCAACGGAATCGTCCACGAGCTTTGGGTCGCCGGCGGCACCCCGGACGAAGGGCCCGAAGCGGAACGACGCGTCCGTGAAGCCGCGGCGAGCACCAACGTCCACCTGCTCGGCAGCTTGGACCGCGCCGCGATGGCGGATCGGTACCGGGCGGCCGATGTCTTCTGCCTGCCATCGTGGTGGGAGGCGATGCCGTTGACCGTCCTCGAGGCGATGGCGACCGGACTGCCGGTCGTCGCTACGGATGTGGGCGACGTGGGACGACTCGTCGAAGACGGTGTGTCGGGGTTTCTCGTCCCCCCTCGCTCGCCTGACCAGCTTGCGGAGCGCCTTGCGACCCTGATCACCCGCCCCGACCACGCCCGGAGGATGGGTGCTGCCGGGCGCCAACGCATCGTCACCGGCTTTGATGTCGAGCACACCCTCGACCAGCTGGACCATCTCTACCGCCGTCTCGGCAGGCACCACACCTCATGACGAAGCGACGGACCTGGCTCGCGGTCATGATGGTCACGAGTCTGACCATCCTTGCATGCACGACGACCGATGCCAGCGACCAAGCTCAGCAGGGCCGTGACGGCGGCGACGCGGACGCGGCCCTCGACGACCAACCGGCGACGCAGGTGCCGGGCACCGACACGACGTCGCGAACGCTGTGGGTGGCGCCCGACGGACGCGACGAGGGTCGCGGGTCCCGAGAGGATCCGTGGCGCACGTTGGAGACCGCCTTGGAGCGCCTCGAACCCGGCGACGTCCTGCACCTTGCGCACGGTGAGTACCGCGAACGAATCCGGTACCCCTCACTCCGCCCTGCCACGCGCGACCGACCGATCACGGTGACCGCCGCACCGGGAGCCGACCCGCTGATCCGAGGCCTGCTCTGGGTTCGCGATGCCGACTACTGGACCTTCGCGGGAGTCAACGTGACCTGGGATGACGAGCACAACCAGAGCGATGAGCACATGGTGAAGTTCGACGGAGGGCGAGGCTGGCAGTTCGTCGGCGCCGAGGTCTTTGGAGCCCGGTCCTTCGCCGCCATCCTCGTTGCGGGCGCACCCAGCGGCTGGCGGCTCGCCGATCTCTGCGTCCACGACACGGCCCCCTCCAACGGGATCAACCAAGACCACCTCGTCTACGTCAACAACGGGCCGAATGCGGGCCCCGGCATGATCACGAACAGCCTGCTGTTCGGCGCGCCCAACGGATCGGGTATCAAGCTCGGTGGGCCCAGCCGGGATTCGGGCGGCGCATCCAACGTGACCGTTCGGCGCAACACCATCGTCCAAGCAGCGCAACCCATCCTGCTTGCGTGGGGCGCAGCGGACATCCTGATCGACGAGAACATCCTGGGTGGCGCCGGCGACGGGTACGGGACCATCCGTGGCTACCGGCTGGATGGTCTCGGAAACCGGGCGAACGGCAACGTCGGCTTCGACGCGGTCGCGCTCGTCCTCAACGACGACGGCCACCGGGGCGTGAAAGCTGACGACACCAACCGCTTTCCGGTCGATCCGCAGTTCGATCAGACCGAATCCTGCGAAGGATTCCGGGCGCAAGCACCCCTCGCGGCGCACGCCGGCCACCTCAGCGCATCCCGCTAGCGACTGGTGACGCCCCCGGCTGCTACCGGTCCAACGACCCGATCCTCCGGACGCCGCGGCCGATGCACGGCCACGACCCAGGCGACATACATCAGCACGAGCCAGAAGTACTTGAAGTCCAGGTTCGACAGGAACGTGTTCGCGACCAGCAGGCCACTGAGGGCGGCGATCGGCACACCTCGACGTTCGGGTGGAAGCCACCGCATGCTCTGGTAGGTCAGTCCCAGGGCGACGACGAGCACCAGCGCACCGAGCCATCCGGCTTCGACGGGCACCCGGAGCCAGATGCTGTGGGGACCAACATTGGTGCGCGTACGGTCGGTGTCGGGTTCATCGAGGAAGTAGGTCGTGAACACTTCCCCGAAGGTCCCCCAGCCGGTGCCCCGCCCACAATGGTCGGCGCAGGCCTGGCTCCCGACGCTCCAGATGAGATCGCGTCCCGACGCTGACTGCGCCTGGAGTCGGCTCTGGGTGGCCTCAGCGCTGAGTGCGAACGTGAGCGCGAGAGAAACGACAGGGATGCCGATGTAGACGATCCGAGCCAGGCGTCGGCGGTCATGGAAGGCAAGGATGCCGATCCCGACGATGACCGCGAGCAAGCCGCCACGCGAACCCGTGAGCAGGATCGCAGCCCCGGTCAGGCCCGCCGCCAGGAGATAGGCCAGCCGGTGACGACCGGACCGCTCACTCATCGCCGCCGCAAGGGAAACCACGAGAGGCAGGAGCAGAGCTGCCGCGGTGATGTTGGGGTCCCCGCCCTCCCCACCTCCGCCTGCCGTCTGGAAGCGAGGCGTCCCGTCACCTTGGAGGTGCATGGCATCGGTCAGGAGCAGGAAGACGGCGTACACCCCGGTCAGCGCGCCACTGAGCGCGATACCCGCCTCGATGACGTCGAGGTCCCGTACCGTGAAGCGCGGCAGGACCGAGACGGCGTACAGGCCGACGAGGCTGGCCATGACCAGCAGCTTCTGCAGCGTGAGGGACGGATCGACCGACCACGCAAGCGTGAGGGTGAGCACCGCGAAGAAGAAGAGCCACCAGGGCAGGGGTGCGGGCAGGCTGCTCGCCCCTTCGCTGGCCAGGAGTACGTGGACAACAAGGCCTGCCGTGGTCACCAACCCGAGAGCCGTCGTTGCCGTTGCGAACTCCGCGGGCAGGCCGGTCGGCAGACTGATGCTGCTTCCGAAGGGGATGATGCTGGCGTAAGCCGCGAGGAGTAGTGCCGGTCGACGCAGTCCGGCAATGCTCGCCACGACCAGCAAGGGAATCGTCGCGAGCAGGAGCCAACCGGTCGTCACGACCGTACGCTTGCACGCGAGGAACGGGCATCCTCGTGGTGAACCCTCGGCCGGCCATTGCTACTGTCCATGACCGTTTCGCACGAAGGCACCTGGCTCGGCCAGCTGAGGTCGGTCCTGCCCTCGCTCCGGTCCGCCCGGAGTCGGTGGAGCCAGCTGCGCAACAACCCCAGCTCGACCACCCAGACGATGCCGTCCACAGGGCGAGAGCGGGTCTCGAGGTAGCGTGCAAGCGCGCCTCTTGGCACACCTTCGGCCACGACGAGCACGAGAGATGCCGGACGGTGCAGTCGCACGTCGTCGGACCAGGGCCCATCGATCACCACGGCGGTGTCTGCGGAGACCACACGTTCGGGGACGCCGGTACACACGATGCCGTGCGCTTGAGCAAGACGTGCAGCCCGACGGCCGAAGCGGTCTCGGGCGGGTCGATACACGACCGGCGCGATCAGCGCAAGCGTTCGGGCGACCAGCAACGATGCCTGCGTCCGTGACCGGCGGTGTCCGGGCGTGAGGAAGACCGTGCACTCGTTTCGGTGGGGGTAGAGGCAGAGCGCGAGATCAACGACGCCTTCTGCTTCGTCCGGACCTTGTCGGACCGAAGCGTGCCAGAGCCGCAGCACCCCCAGGATCGGCAGTCCGCTCAGATCACGTGCTTGCTCGTGGGTCAGCACCGGCCGCTTGACCGCAACGAGCAGAACGAGCAAGCCAACCGCGAGCACCAACCCGACGATCCCTCCGAGAAGCCACGAAGGAATGATCGGCGAGCGCATGTCGAGCTCGCGGGGCGGCACGGCCACTTCGTGGATCGCGAAGGTCCCAACCTCGGGACCCATCCGGTTCAACTCACCAACCAGCGCAGCGGCCGCCGCGTTCGCAATCTCGGCAGCGGGTTTGGGGTAGTCCGCCAGACCGCTGACGCGGATCACCACCGTCTCGGCGATCGTCTCGACCTCGACCTGCTCACGGAACTCAGCAGGCGTCATCGGCAGAGTCGTACGTTCGAGCGCGCGAGTCGGGACACTGTTGCCCGAGGAGATCGCCTGGACCATCCGGGGCAGATGCTCCGGTCGTATCGAATTGAGCTCCGTGGCAACCACGAGCGCGGACGCGCGGTAGTGGACATCCGGGGCGTTCATCGGAACGAAGAGGCCGATCAGGATCCCGATTACGGGGACCACCACCATCAACCCGACCGTGCGACGCGCTGCCCACCACAGCGAGAGCGTCACATCGTCGTGTCGATCTGCCACCGCCTCTGCGCTTTCTGGGCTGTTTGAACGACTCCAACCGTCGCCCTGCGGTCCCATGATAACAGTCGCACTGGCCAACGAATCGTCGCCCCGGGCGGGCGCAAGGTCGCGTGGGAGCACGTTGACGGCCCGGGGCACTGACGCCTACTCGACGTCGACCGGCGGATGTGCAACCCGCGTACGGCCTCGTGTCGGCCGCGTCGGCCGTGGCTTTAGGGACGGATTCGCAGACCGCGCACCAGGAGGATTCGCCCACAAGC
>SLLJ01000241.1 GCA_007134165.1 Nitriliruptoraceae bacterium
ACCCCACGCTCCGACCGATCTCCTGCCCCTCGGCGGGACGGCCCCCCGGTCGATGGCCAGGAGAATCGGGCTAGCCTCGCGGTCCCGAGGTGGGAAGGTGGCGAGGTGGCACAGCGGCTCGCGGTGGTGACCGGGGCGTCGAGCGGCATCGGTGCGGCCAGTGCCGAGGCGCTCGGCGCGCTGGGCTGGCGGGTGGTGCTCGTCGCCCGTCGGCAGCAGCGGCTGGAGGAGGTCGCCGAGCGGGTGGCGCGCTTCGGGGGCGAGCCGGTGGTGGAGGCGCTGGACGCCGGCGACGCCGAGGCGGTACTGGCGATGGCCCAGCGGGTCCGGGTCCGCTACGGCACCCCCGGGGTGCTGATCAACTCGGCCGGTGCCGGCGTCTGGCGCTGGCTCGAGGACACGCCGCCCGAGGACATGGAGCGGATGCTGGACGCACCGTTCCGGGCCGCCTACCACCTCACCTATGCCTTCCTGGCCGATCTGCTGGCTGCCCGCAGCGGCGTGATCGTGCACGTGGGTTCGCCGGCCTCGCTGCTGGCGTGGCCGTCGTCGGTCGCCTACGCCTGCTCGCGCTGGGCGCTGCGGGGTCTGCACGAGTCGCTGTCGCAGGACCTGGTCGGCACCGGCGTGCACAGCTGCCACGTGCTGTTCGGGGAGGTCTCCAGCGAGTACTTCGCGGCCAACCCCGACAGCCACGAGCACATCCCGTGGATCGCGGCGCCGATCCCGCTCTCGACACCCGCGGAGTGCGCTGAGGTGATCGTACGCACGATCCACCGTCCCCGCCGGGAGGTGTTCCACCCCCCGCTGCTGCGGGTCTACGCCGAGGCCAACCGCTGGCTGCCGGGCACCAGCCGGCGGCTGTCGCGCGCGACCGGCCGTCGACGCTCCTGAGCCCCGGCTAGCGTTGGCAGCGGGAGCGGACAGGAGGAGCCCCGTGGCCGAGGTGGAGCAGGGAACGCGGCTGTGGGACCCGCCGGCGGAGGCGTGGGCGAACTCACGCATCGGCCGCTTTGCCGATCGGGTCGCCACCGAGCACCGGCTCGAGCTGCCGGACTACCACGCGTTGTGGCAGTGGTCGGTGCGCGACCTCGACACCTTCTGGGCCGAGGTGGCCCGCGAGTTCGACGTGCAGTTCCACGATCCGCCGGCCCAGGTGCTCTCCACACGGTCGATGCCCGGCGCGCAGTGGTGGCCCGGGGCCACCCTCAACTACGCGGAGCACGCGCTGCGCCGACGTGACGACGCGCCCGCGGTGATCGCCCGCTCGCAGTCGCGTCCGGACGTGACCCTGAGTTTCGCCGAGCTCGCCGATCAGGTCGCCCGCGCCGCGGCCGGGCTGCGGCGCCTGGGGGTGGGCGTCGGCGACCGGGTGGTGGCCTACGCCCCCAACGTGCCCGAGACCCTGGTGGCCTTCCTGGCCTGTGCGTCGATCGGGGCCGTGTGGTCCTCGTGCGCCCCGGAGTTCGGGGTGCGCAGCGTGGTGGACCGGGTGCGGCAGATCGAGCCGCGGGTGCTGCTGGTGGTCGACGGCTACCGCTACGGCACCAAGGCGGTGGATCGCTGCGAGGAGGTGGCCGCGATCCGCACGGCGCTGCCGACCCTCGAGGCCACCGTCGTGCTGCCCTACCTCGACGACCGGGCCGAGCACGGCGGCCGCCACGACCCCGACCGGTTCCCCGACGCGCTGGCCTGGGTGGATCTGATCGCCGAGCCGGCCGCACCGAGCTTCACCCCGCTACCCGTCGACCACCCGCTGTACGTGCTGTACAGCTCGGGCACCACCGGGCTGCCCAAGGCCATCGTGCACGGGCACGGGGGCATCCTGCTCGAGCATCTCAAGGTGCTCGGCCTGCACCAGGATCTGGGCCCGGGCGCACGCTTCACCTGGTTCACCACCACCGGGTGGATGATGTGGAACTACCTCGTGTCGGGGCTGACGGTCGGCGCGACCATCGTGCTGTTCGACGGGGACCCCGGCCACCCCGACCTGCTCGAGCTGTGGCGGCTGGCCGCCGACACCGGCGTGACGGTGTTCGGGACCAGTGCGCCGTTCCTGCTGGCCGGCCGCAAGGCCGGGCTGTCGCCAGGCCGGGAGCTCGACCTCTCGGCGCTGACCCAGGTCGGCTCCACCGGCGCGCCGCTGCCTCCCGAGGGCTTCGGCTGGGTCTACGAACACGTCGGCAGTCAGCTGCTGCTGGCCTCGGTGTCGGGCGGGACGGACGTGTGCACCGCGTTCGTCGGCGCGGCGCCGGTGCTGCCGGTGCATGCCGGCGAGATCGCCTGCCGCTGCCTGGGTGCCGACGTGCAGGCGGTGGACTCCGCGGGCCGACCGGTCACCGGTGAGCGGGGCGAGCTGGTCATCGCCGCCCCGATGCCCTCGATGCCGGTCGCCTTCTGGGACGATCCCGACGGGGCGCGGTACCGCGCCGCCTACTTCGAGGACCACCCCGGGGTGTGGACCCACGGCGACTGGATCGAGATCACCGAGCGCGGCACCTGTGTGATCACCGGCCGCTCAGACGCGACCCTCAACCGTGGTGGGGTCCGGATGGGGACCAGCGAGTTCTACTCGATCGTGGAGGCCATCGAGGGCATCACCGACAGCCTGGTCGTGCACCACGACGATCCGGCCGGTGGTCCGGGCGAGCTGTTGCTGTTCGTGGCCCTGGAGTCCGGGCGGGTGCTCGACGACCAACTGCGCCGCACGGTCGCCCGTGTGATCCGCGAGCAGCTCTCCCCGCGCCACGTCCCCGACGGGCTGCACGTGGTACCGGGCATCCCGCGCACGATCTCGGGCAAGAAGCTCGAGGTGCCCGTCAAACGTCTGTTGGCCGGCGAGCCGCTGGCCGAGGTCGTCAACCCCGGCGCGCTCGCGGATCCCGCCACGCTGGATGCGTTCGTGGCGATGTCGCCGGGGAGTACGCACCGCTCCGGCGTCGAGCAGCGTCCGGACCACGGGCCGGGTGGCCCGTAGGCTCGCGCCGGCGCCACCAAGGAGCTGCCCGTGTCCGAGCTCGACCTCACCCCCCGTCCGCCACGCGCCGAGCGGCGCCCGCACCGCCTCGACCGGCCGGACGGGGTGGTCGACGACCCGTACCACTGGCTGCGTCAGCGCGACGACCCGGCGGTACGCGCTCACCTCGAGGCGGAGAACGCGTACGCCGAGCAGGTGCTCGCCCCGCTCGCCGAGCTGCGGGCCGGCCTGTTCGAGGAGATCCGGGGCCGGGTGCGCGAGACCGACGCGTCGGTGCCCGTACTCGACGGCGGCTGGCTGTACTACCGCCGTACCCTGGCCGGCAAGCAGTACCCGATCCACTGCCGACGGCCCGCGCCACCCGGGGTCGTGGATAACGTCCTGGCTCTGCCTGCCGAGCTGCGCCGGCCCGTCGACCCGCTCGACCCGCCCGAGGACGAGGTCGTGCTGCTCGACGAGAACGCCGAGGCCGAGGGGCACGAGTACTACCGGCTCGGGGGCTTCGCGATCAGCCCTGATCACCGCCTCGCGGCCGAGGCGGTCGACCGCACCGGCAACGAGGTCTTCACCATCCGCGTGCGTGAGCTGGCCACCGGGAGGCTGCTCGACGACGAGATCCCGCGGGCTGCCTACGGGCTGGCCTGGTACGAGGACTCGGCCACCTTCCTCTACACCGTGCCCGACGAGGCCTGGAGGCCCCACGAGGTGTGGCGCCACCGGCTGGGAACCCCGGCCGGCGAGGACCAGCGGCTGGTGGTCGAACCCGACGAGCGCTACTGGCTGACCGTGGGCCGGACCCGCTCGGACGCCTTTCTGATCGTCGCGGCCGGCAGCAAGGTCACCAGCGAGTGGTCCCTGCTGCCCGCCGATGACCCGGCTGCGCCGCCCCGGCTCGTCGCCGCCCGCGAGGAGGGGGTCGAGTACGACCTCGACCACCGCGGTGACCGTTTCTATCTGGTCACCAACGCCGACGGCGCCGAGGACTTCAAGCTCTGCGTGGCGCCCGTCGACGACCCCGGCCGTGACCGGTGGGAGGAGTTGGTCGGTCACCGTCCGGGGATCCGGCTGGAAGCTGCCGACGCCTTCGCCCACCATCTCGTGCTCTCCGAGCGCACCCAGGCCCGGACCCAGCTGCGCATCGTCGACCCCGACACCGGTCGGGGCGAGGTGCTCGCGGTCGAGGAGGAGGTTGCTGCGACCGGCCTCGGGTCCAACCCGGTGTTCGACCCGCCGGTGCTGCGCATCGGCTACACGTCGCTGACGACCCCGGGGCAGATCATCGACGTCGACCCGGCCACGGGTACGCGCGAGGTACTCAAGCAGCAGGCCGTGGGCGGGGACTTCGACCGCGAGGACTACGTCAGCTGGCGCGACTGGGCCACGGCGGCCGACGGGACCCGCGTGCCGATCAGCCTGGTGCGCCACCGCCGCACGCCGCTGGACGGCACCGCCGCCTGCCTGCTGTACGGCTACGGCTCCTACGAGCTTTCGATCGATCCCGGCTTCTCCAGCGCGCGGCTGAGTCTGCTCGACCGCGGGGTGGTGTTCGCCATCGCCCACGTGCGCGGGGGCGGCGAGATGGGGCGGAGCTGGTACGAGCAGGGCCGGCTGCACACCAAGCCCAACACGTTCACCGACCTGGTGGCCTGCGCGGACCACCTCGTCGACCGGCAGGTCACCCGGCGCGAGCGACTCGCGATCCGCGGCGGATCCGCCGGCGGGTTGCTGGTCGGCGCCGCGCTCAACCTGCGTCCCGACCTGTGCGCCGCCGCGGTCGCCGAGGTGCCGTTCGTCGACGTGCTGGCCACGATGTCGGATCCGAGCCTGCCGCTGACCGTGATCGAGTACGAGGAGTGGGGCAACCCCGCCGACCCGGAGTTCTACCCGGTCATCGCCGGCTATTCGCCGGTCGACAACGTGCGGGCGGCCGCCTACCCGGCCCTGTACGTCACCGCAGGGCTCAACGATCCCCGGGTGCAGTACTGGGAGCCGGCCAAGTGGGTCGCGAAGTTGCGGCACACCGCCACCGGTGGGGGGCCGGTGCTGCTCGAGACCAAGCTCGGGGCCGGACACGGTGGCCGTTCGGGTCGCTACGACGCCTGGCAGGACGAGGCCACCGTGCTCGCGTTCCTGCTGACCACGCTCGGGGCGGCCGGCGACCCGGCGGTCGAGCCGTGCGGGTGATCGCCGGCGCCGCCCGCGGTCGGCGGCTGGCGGCGCCGCGCGGGCGGCAGGTGCGTCCGACCGCCGACCGCGTCAAGGAGGCGCTGTTCGCCGCGCTGCAGCCCTGGATCCAGGGCGCCCGGGTGCTCGACCTGTACGCCGGAGCGGGCGGGCTCGGACTCGAGGCGCGCTCGCGGGGCGCGGCCACGGTGACGTTCGTGGAGCGCGACCGGGCGGCGCTGGTCGCTCTGCGTCGCAACATCGAGGTGGTCGGCCTCGACAGCACCCACGTGGTCGTCGGCGAGGTCGGCCGGGTCCTGGCCGCACCGCTGGCGACCGCCCCCTTCGACCTGGTGCTCGCCGACCCTCCCTACGATCACGATCCCTCGGCGGCCCTGGCAGACCTGCCCGACCACCTCGCACCGGCGGCGGTGGTGATCGTGGAGCGTTCGGTGCGCTCGACGGTGCTGCGTTGGCCCTCGGGACTCATCGTCGACGACCCCCGCCGCTACGGTGACACCCTGCTGGTCTGGGCGCGCGTTCCTGGACCCGAAGCCGAGGAGGTGGCCAGGTGAGCGTCGCGGCGGTGTGTCCGGGCAGCTTCGATCCGATCACGTTCGGCCACCTCGACATCATCGAGCGGGTCTCGGCCTGCTTCCCGCGGGTCGTCGTGGCCGTGCTCGACAACCCGCGCAAGCAGGCGCTTTTCGAGGTCGAGGAGCGCGTCGCGTTGATCGCGGCCGAGACCGCCGCACTGGGCAACGTCGAGGTCGACCGTTTCCAGGGCCTGCTGGTGGACTACTGCCGTCGCCAGGGCATCGGAGTCGTGTGCAAGGGCTTGCGGGCGGTCAGCGACTTCGAGTACGAGCTGCAGATGGCGCAGATGAACCAGCGCATCGCCGGGGTGCAGACGATGTTCCTGTCGACCAGCCCGGAGCACTCGTACCTGTCGAGTTCGCTGGTCAAGGAGGTGGCGCGCTACGGCGGACCCGTGACCGGCACCGTGCCCCCACGGGTGGAGTCCGCGCTGCACGCCAAGCTGGCCGCGGGGACCGACCAGCCGAGCCCGGGCGGGCGGTAGCATCGGCGCGTGTGGTTCCTGGAGGTCCCGATGAGCGAGCCCCGTGGCGTGCCCCCTGACGTGGAGGCCAAGCTGCATCAGCTCGACCGCTTGGTCTCCGAGGCCAAGGGCGTTCCGCTGTCGGCCTCGGTGATGGTCAACCGGGCCGAGGTCGATGCCCTGGTCGGTGAGTTGCGCTCCTCGCTGCCCGACGAGCTCACCCAGGCCCGGTGGGTCATCAAGGAGCGCGACGAGATCCTCGAACGGGCGCACGCAGACGCCAACCGGTTGATGGACGACGCCCGCGCTGAGCGGGACCGCCTCATCTCCGAGCAGGAGATCGTGCGCACCGCCGAGCGTGATGCCCACCGCCTGATCGACGATGCGCGCGAGCACGCGCGCCAGATCCGGCTCGAAGCCGAGGACTACGTCGACGCCAAGCTCGCCAACTTCGAGGTCGTGCTGCACAAGACGCTCAGCGCGGTCGAGAAGGGCCGGCAGCGGCTGCGGGGACGCATCGCCGCCGACGATCTCGCCGACGACGAGCTCACCGAGGCCTCACCCCACGACCTCGAGGCCTGAGCGGCGGTCGTCGCCGCCCGACCCCCGGTCCCTGTGGTACCGTTCGGGCCGCGGCGGGCCCACGGCCCGCCGTCCTTGCGCGCCCCGTCCGCGGATCCCCGGTGGACCGAGCGCCACCGATCGAAGGCCTCCTGCCGTGCACGTTCCCGTCACCGACCTGATCGGCCACCCGGGTGCCACCCGGGCGCTGCGCCGTGCGGTCGAGGTGGCGGCCTTCGGTGATGACCCGTGGGCTCCGGCGGAGGGTGCCGTCGAGGACCCGGTGGAGCTCGACCTGCACCTCGACTCGGTCGTCGAGGGCATCCTGGTCCGCGGTCGGGTGCGCGCGCGCCTCGAGCGGCCATGCGGCCGCTGCCTCGAGCCCTGCTCCGACGACCGCGAGGTCGAGGTCGCGGAGCTGTTCGTCGACCCGGCCCGGCGTGAGGAGGGTGAGCAGGACGACCCCGGCTATGAGCTGATCGACGACCTCACCGCCATCGACCTGACCACGATGGTCCGTGATGCGCTGCTCGTGGACCTGCCGGTGCGCGTGCTGTGCGACGAGGAATGCCGGGGCCTGTGCGCGGTGTGCGGGGCCAATCGCAACCTCGACGACTGCGGTCACGAACCGAAGCCTGCTGCCGACCCACGCTGGGCCGTGCTGGCCGAGCTCGACCTGCGTGACGAGGCCTGACCCGAACCCGACCCGCCCGACCAGGAGTCCGTCCGATGGCCGTCCCGAAGCGCAAGACCTCCCGCTCTCGCACCCGCAGCCGCAAGGCGCAGTGGCGTCGCACCTCGGTCCCGACCGCCGCGTTCTGCAAGCGGTGCAAGGCCCCCACCCGTCCGCACACCGTGTGCGCGACCTGCGGCACCTACGATGGCAGAACGGTGGTCGAGGTCGACTAGTGGTCGCGGATGCGGAGGTCGGCGATCTCTCCTCGGCGCTCCGGCTCGCCGTGCTGCTCGATGTCCACCTCGACGCCATCGAGCTGCTCGAGCAGGCGCTGATCCACCGCTCGTGGGCGTTCGAGCACGGGGGCGTGGCGCACAACGAGCGCCTGGAGTTTCTCGGCGACGCCGTGCTGGCGCTGGTGGTCACCGACGAGATCTTCCAGGCCCACCCCACCGACCCCGAGGGTCGGCTGGCCAAGCTGCGCGCCGCTGCGGTGCGCACCGGCACCCTGGCGGCGGTGGCGCGGGATCTGGGCCTCGGGGCGTTCGTGCGGCTGGGGCGTGGCGAGGACGCCTCCGGGGGCCGTGACAAGGACTCGATCCTGGCTGACACGCTGGAGGCCGTGTTCGGCGCGGTCTACCTCGACCAGGGGTTTGCGACCGCCTACGACCTGATCCAGCGGCTGTTCGCCGGGCGGCTGGTCGGGCTGGCCGCACACACCGAGTCGTTGGACTACAAGACCAGCTTGCAGGAACTCACCGCCCTGCGCTTCCAGGTGCTGCCCCGCTACGAGCTCAGCGATGTCGGACCCGACCACGACAAGCAGTTCACGGCCACGGTCTCGGTGCGCGGCGAGGTGGTCGGACAGGGAGATGGGCGCAACAAGAAGCAGGCCGAGCAGCGGGCCGCCCGTGAGGCCTACCAGCGGTTGCTCGAAGTTCCCGAACCTCCGGCGACGCCCGCGGGGCGGCGGTGAACCGGCCGGGTCGGGTCGGCTAGGGTCGGTCCCCGGTGCCTGGAGGCGTGGATCGGAGTCCGTGGTGCTCGAACTGCCCGAGGTCGAGGTCCTCCGCAAGGAACTCGAGAAGGAGGTGGTGGGCAAGAAGGTCAGGGAGGTCACCGTCCAGACCCCTTCCATCGTCAAGCCCTACCACCGCAACCGACCGGAGTTCGTCAAGGCCCTCGAAGATCGCAAGATCGAGGCCGCGCGTCGCCGCGGACGCACGCTGTTCCTCGACCTCGATGCCGACCTGACCTGGATCATCGACCCTGGGGAGCACGGCTCGCTGCACCGCGAGACGGCCAAGCAGGCCGCCGCCGAGGACACCCACCTGGTGGTCAGCTTCACCATCGGTGGCGCGCTGCACGTCTCGGACGCGAGCGAGAACCCCGACGTGCACACCGGCGTGGTCGATGCCGCCTCGTCCCTGGAGGCGGCCGGGATCCCTCCCGACGCACTCGATCCACTCGACGACAACCCGACCTGGATGGAGTTCGCGCGGTTCTTGCACGAGGCCGACCGGCCGCTCAAGCTCCTGCTCACCGACCAGTCGCTGATCGCGGGGCTCGGGCCGGTCTACAGCGACGAGATCCTGTGGGAGGCCGGGCTGCGCCACGACCACCCCTCGGCGAAGCTGTCCTCGCAGGAGGTGCGCCGGCTGTACCGAGCCATGCAGGAGGTCATTGTTTCGGCCATGAAGGCGGCCGGCTCCTCGCTCGACGAGCACGA
>SLLJ01000008.1 GCA_007134165.1 Nitriliruptoraceae bacterium
CCGGCCATGCAGCAGCAGTTGTTCTTCGACAAGGACGCGGACTGGTCGCCGGACTTCACGATCATCTACACCCCGACGCTTCGCATCCCCGAGCACCATGAGGAGTGCCTCATCCTCGTCGACTACGACAACTGGGTGACCCGCGTGTTCGGCTCCGACTACTTCGGGGAGTCGAAGATGGGTGGCCTGCGGATGTGGAACAAGCGGGTCTTCGAACTCGGCGGGCTCGCGATGCACTCGGGGGCCAAGACCTTCCCGGCCGAGGAGACCACCGATGGTCTCGAGCGCTTGGCGCTGATCATCGGACTGTCGGGAACGGGCAAGACCACGACGACGTTCCGCAACGTCAAGGGTTCGCTGCCGGTACAGGACGACTTCATCGCCCTGATGCCGGGCGGAACCGTGTATACGACCGAGGACGGCTGCTTCGCGAAGTCCTACGGACTCGATCCGGACGACGAGCCCACGATCTATGGCGGTGCGACCCGTTCGGACGCCTGGTTGGAATCGGTCGCGGTCGACCCCGAGACCAAGAAGGTCGACTTCTTCGACGACTCGTACACCGCCAACGGCCGGGTGACCTTCCCGCTGAAGAACATCCGTCACCGCGACCCCAAGGCGCTGCCCAAGGCCCACTACCTGTTCATCCTGAACCGCAACGAGAACATCATCCCGGCGGTCGCCCGCCTCAAGGCCGAGCAGGCTGCGTACTACTTCATGCTCGGGGAGACGCAGGGCACGTCGGCCGGGGGAGCCCACGAGGCCGGCAAGAGCCTGCGAGTGCCGGGAACCAACCCGTTCTGGTTCGAGGAGGAATCCTCGATGGGCAACCGGTTCCTCGAGCTGCTCGAGACCTGCGAACTCGAGGTCTACCTGCTCAACACCGGAAGGGTCGGGGGCCCCGACAGCGACGATCGCTCCAAGAAGGTCAAGATCCCGCACTCGGCGGCGGTCCAGGACGGCATCATCGACGGCACCATCGAGTGGGTCGAGGACCCCGACTTCGGCTACGAGGTCGCCGCGGCGATTCCCGGCTTCGATGACGCCGAACTCCTGCAGCCCGTGAAGTTGTACGAGCGTCAGGGCCGCGTCGAGGAGTACCGCCAGATCGTCGAGCGGGTCACGGCCGACCGTGCCGCCTACCTCGCGAAGTTCGCGTCGTTGCACGCCTCGGTTGCGGCTGCTGGTTCGTAGGACGCTGAACGCGACCACCGGTCGCAACCGTGGAGGGGCGCCCACCGGGCGCCCCTCCACGGTTTTGACCTCCGGCTCGGCGCGGCTGCCGGGAGGCCTTCGGGGCGAAGCCGCCCAGACGGGTCGAGTCCCCCGTTGGACCGGCCATCCGGCGGGGGGTCCGGATGACCGGTCCAACGGGGGACTCGGGGTTGCCCGGAGATGACGCGCTGGGGGTCGAGCCGTCGCCGGAGGGGTCTGGTCACGCGATGCGGTCCGAGGGCCGTGTCCACGTTGCCGGAGACGTCCGCCGGGTTGTCAGGGTCATCGCCACACCGAGGGCTTCGGGGACGTGCCACCACCGGATCGAGCGCATGGTGAACGCTATCGCGCGAATGGCCGAGCGCGAACGTTGGCAGCAGACGTCAGAAACCGGCGTGCTGCCCGTGGTTCCCCTGCAGTCGGTCACCATCCGGTTGGTCGAACGGTTCGGGCCGTTGGGGCGGCACTTCGCCGTCCGCGGTCGTTCCCGCCTCGGTCTGGTCAGGCTCAGCGCGGCCATCGGAGGCGCCGAGGCCACGTTCTCTGGACCGCTCGGCCGCGACCGGGCCGGATGGGTCGGCGTCCTCGTTCGGCATGGGCAGGGCCGTGCCAACCACCTCGTCGATCTGGACCGGGGCACGCTGGGCAGCGGAAGGCCGTGCATCCAGCATGGCCGCCAAGGCGTGGTGGACCGCCGTGAGGTGACGGTGGGCGGTGAGGTCGTTGGGTGGCTCGCTCAGCCGTTGCGCGGTAGCTCCGAGGACGGCCAGAAGGGCAGGATCCGAGTCCTCGTCGAACAGGTCGGCGAAGTCATCGGTTGACTCCTCAGGCCCCTGGTGGTGATCGTCATCGGGCATGGCGTCCATCCCTGCGTCATTCCCTGCACGCGTCATCGCCGCCCAGCGCCGGGAGGGGACGGGTTCTGCGAACGATTCGTCTTTGGCGCCTGGTCCGTCGGGATGGTGACGGAGCGCCTGAGCACCGCGCGCAGCCGTCTGATGCCGCGCTTCTGCAGCGCCTTGACGGCATCGGGTTGCCGCCCGGTCACCTCGGCGATCTCGCCGGCGCGCAGACCGGCGACCACGCGCAGCACGAGCACCTCACGTTGGTCGTCGGTCAACTGCCCGAGCAGTCGCAGCACCCGTTCGGTGCTCAGCCGCTCGAGCACGTCGGGCTCGGTGCTGCTGCGTGGCAGGACCGCCTCGAGTTCCTCGTCACTGGCGGGTTGCGACGGTCGGCGGTCCAAGGCACGCCGGGCGTCGATGAGCCGGCGGTGGGCGATGGTGAACACCCAGGAACGGAAGCCGGCCTCGTTGCCTTCGAAGCGGTCGAGGTCGCGCACGACGTGCAGCAGCACCTCGCCGACCAGGTCCTCCGGGTCACGGGCGCCCCGGGCGGTCACATACCCCAGCAGCGGTCCGGCCAGGTCCCGGTAGAGCACGGCCCACGCCTGATCGACTCCGGCGCGCGCAGCGCGGAGCGTGGTGTCGAAGCGGTCGTCGAGCGAGGTTCTCCCCCGACTTCGGGCCGACCTGCAGTGTCGCCGATCCGAGGGCCGACGGCAGGATGGGGCCGGTCAGGTGCGGCGGTCCCGGTCGTCCGCAGCGGCAATCCCGGACGCGCCGTGAGGCGTCAGCCCGAGGTTGGCGTGGATCTCTCGCGTCGCCGTCGATCGGTTGAGGGTGAAGAAGTGCAGTCCCGGGGCTCCGGCGTCCAGCAGCGCGCGGCACAGTTCGGTGCCGACTTCCACGCCGATGCGCCGCACCTGCTCGGGACGGTCGCGCACCGCATGCAGCCGGTCGGCGAGTGCGACCGGCATCGCCGCGCCCGACAGCTGCGCGAACCGTTCGACCTGACGCACGTCGGTGACGGGCATGACCCCGGGGATGACCGGGGTGTCGCAGCCGAGCGCCGCGAGGTCTTCGACCATCGCCAGATAGTCCTCGACGCGGAAGAAGAACTGCGTGACGCCGAAGTCGGCGGCGGCGAGCTTGGTGGCGAGGTGACGTCGGTCCTCGGCGATCGACCCGGCCTGGGGATGCCCCTCGGGATGGGCGGCGACGCCGATCGCGAACCCCTCGCCACCGGTCTCCCGAGCCAGTTCGACGAGGTCGACCGCGTGTGCGAGTTCGTAGAAGGGGGCCGGGCCGTCCCGCGGCGGGTCGCCGCGCAGCGCCAGGATGTTCTGCACCCCTTCGGCCCGGTAGCGGGCGAGCAGTGAAGCGAGCTCGTGACGGTGATGCGAGACCGTGGTCAGGTGGGCCATGGGAACCAGCGAGGTGTGGCGCAGCATGTCGATGACGAGCTGGTGGGTGCGCTCGCGGGTCGAGCCTCCGGCACCGTAGGTCACCGAGGCGAACGAGGGGCGTAGTGGCTCGAGGTCGGTCAGCGTTCGGCGCAGGTACGCCTCGCCTTCGTCGGTCTTCGGCGGGAAGAACTCGAAAGAGGTCGTGGTGCCGCGGGCGAGCAGCACGTCGATGCGGGTCACGTTCGGCTCCTGGGTCTGCTTCGAAGTCATCCCGCCGCGACGAGACGCAAGCGCAGGTCGGCGACGACCACCCCTCGTCCTTCAGGGCGGACGAATACCGGGTTCAGGTCGAGTTCGGTGACCTCGGGCAGGTCCTCGACCATCGTGTTCACCCGGTAGAGCAGGTCGCGCAGCGCCGCGATGTCGGCGGGAGGTGAGCCTCGGTAGCCGTGCAGCAGCGGGGCCATCCGCAAGGTCGCCAGCATCTCCTCGACATCGGTGTCGGTCAGCGGGGTGACCCGCACACTGACGTCACGCAGCAGCTCGACGAGCGTGCCACCCATGCCGGTGACGATGATCGGTCCGAACGACGGGTCGTGGCTGACCCCAACGACCATCTCGATGCCCTCGCCGATCATCTCCTGCACGATGAACCGGCCGGCGTGCTCCCCGAGTCCGCCCCGGACCAGGGAGCCGTGGATGCGCTCGATGGCACCGTGGACCTCCTCGGGTGAGGTCAGGTTGAGCGCCACCCCCCCGACATCGGCCTTGTGGATCGGTGCGTCGAGCTTGACGGCGACCGGGCCGTCGAGGTGGCGTTGAGCGTCGGCCCCCTGGGTCGCCGTGGTGACCGTGACCGACCGCGCGAGCGAGATGCCGTAGCAGCCGAGCAGCGCCTCGGCCTGCTCGTTGGTGGCCCAGACCCCGTGCTCGTCGGCGGCCGCCGACGGCTCTGAGTCCCAGCGCAGCACCGCATCGACCAGGTTGCGTGCTGCATCGCGGTCCATGCCCTCGGGCTCCACGATCCGGCCCACCGGACGTCGCCGCCACCGGGCGTAGCTTCGGACGCGCCCCAGCGCGCGGGCGGCAGCCTCGGGGAATGCGAAGGTGGGGATGCCGGCCGCGGCGAGCTCGGCCGGGACCTGCTGGGAGGAGGACATGAATACCGACAGCAGCGGGACGTCGGGTGGCAGGTCGCGCTTGGCGTGGATCAGCGCCCGCGAGATACCGAGGTGACCGGCGGTGGGAGTGGCCACGAAAATCACGAAGACGCTGTCGATTTCGTCGGCCTCCGCGAGCACCCGGATCGCGTGCGCATAGGTCTCCGGTGAGGCCGAAGCGATCATGTCGATGGGGTTGGCGACCCCCGCCTCCTCGGGCAGGAAACGACGCAGTTCCTGGACGGTGCGGTCGGAGAGGCGCGGCAGGTCCAGCCCGTAGGCCTCCAGCGCATCCGCGGCGAGGATCCCCGGACCGCCGGCGTTGGTGAGCACGGCGACCTTACGTCCCCGGGGCAGGCCCTGGGTCGCGAGCAGGGTGGCGACGTCGAACAGTTCCTCGAGCGTCTCCGTGCGGATCACCCCGGTCTGCTCGAAGAGGGCGGCCACCGCGCTGTCGCCGGCCGAGATCGCGGCCGTGTGGGAGCTCGCGGCCCGAACGCCCGAGGACGTCCGGCCCGACTTGACCACGACGATCGGTTTGCGCAGCGAGATGCGGCGGGCGATGCGGGAGAACTTGCGTGGGTTGCCGAACGATTCCAGGTACATCAGGATGACGTCGGTGTTCGGGTCGTCCTCCCAGTACAGCAGCAGGTCGTTGCCGGAGATGTCCGCCTTGTTGCCCACCGAGACGAAGGTCGAGATCCCGAACCCCAACTCGTGGACGTGCTCGAGCACGGCCAGGCCCAGCGCACCGGACTGCGATGACATCGACACCCGGCCGGGGCGGGGGAAGGTGGAGGAGAACGTCCCGTTGAAGCGCACCTCAGCGTGTCCGTTGAGCAGTCCCATGCAGTTGGGTCCGATCACGCGCAGACCGAACCCGCGGGCCCGGGCGATCAGATCGTCCTGGCGGGCGACTCCCTCGCCGCCGATCTCCGCGAACCCGGCGGTCACGATGCAGACCGCCTTGATGCCGAGCTCACCGGCTTCGTCGATCAGGTCGTTGACGAGGTGGCTCGGCACACAGATGATCGCCACGTCGGGGACGTCGGGGCAGGCCGCCAGCGACGGGTAGGCCGCCACGCCCTGCACGTGGGTGGCGTTGCGGTTGACGGGGTAGACCACGCCGCTGAAGCCGCCATCGAGCACATTGTGGAACACCAGTCCACCGATGGAGTCGCGGTCACGCGATGCGCCCACCACCGCGACGCGCTTCGGGTGGAAGAAACGCTGCAGCGCAGCGGCGGCTGCCTGCCGCTCCGAGTCGTCGACCACCCGCAGGAAGCTCTCGGTCAACTCGACCTGCAGGTCGCTGTGCACCACCCCGCCGCCATGGCGGGAGCGATACTCCAGGCCGAGCTCACGCACCAGGTTGAGCATGCGCGAGTTGTTGGCCAGGATGTCGCCGGTCAACTCGGCGATCCCGTCGGACGCCGCCAGCACGGTCAACTCGCGCAACAGCGCGGTGCCGATGCCGGTGCCCTGCACCGCGTCCTCCACCAGGGCGGCGAACTCAGCGGCGTGGGGCTGATCCGGGTCGCGAACGTAGCGGGCGACCCCGAGGATGCGTTCGGCCTCACCCCGTCCCCGGGTCGCCACGACCGCGACCTCCTGCGAGGGGTCGAGGTCGGTGAAGCGCGCGACGTTGTCCTCGTTGATGTCATAGGGCCCCATGAAGCGCGCCCGTCGGGACTCCGCGGAGGTCCGCGCCCACATGTCGAGCATGCGACGCTTGTCGTCGGGCCGGATGCGCCGGATGCCGATGGTGGTGCCGTCGGGCAGGACGTGGTCGGGTCGGGGTTGCATGGGTGGCTCTCCAGCCGACCCGATCGGGAGGCGGAGGATCGGCGGCTTCGGGTAGTCCCATCCTGTCCGCTCGAGGGCCTGGACGCCAGTCGGTCGGTGACGCGTGCGCTGGGCGGGCGCAGGACACCGGGCGCAGGACACCGGGCGCAGGACACCGGGCGCAGGACACCGGGCGCAGGGCACCGGGCGCAGGACACCGCGCGTGGCTGTGCGACCAGGGCCGCTCGACCTTGTACCGGGCTGGCTCAGCGGGCAGGCTGGCTTCAACAGCGAGGTACGGCCACGTCGCATCCGGTCCGACCAGCTGGAGGCTCTGGACGAGAGGAGGCGTGTGATGGCAAGGAGCGACGCCCACGAGGCGATCGTCGAGTCGCAGCTCGAGCGGATCGACGATCAGGCCGACGACCCTGCAGGTGAGGCCGAGCCGTCCGAGCTTCTCGAGCCCGACCCCTACGGCTTCCACCTCGACGACCCTGAGCTCGACCTGCTCGACGACGACCTCGACGCGGGACTCCGGGACGACGTCGAGGCCGATGCGCTCGATGCCATGGCGGACGCCTTCAACGCCCGCGATCTCGATGGGCTGCTCGAGACGGTCGCTGTGGACGGGGAGGTCCCCGGAGTGCTCGGCTACGAGCGGGGCAACCTCGCCGAGGCGGTCGAGCGGCTGTGGTCGGCCCGACCCAACGTGTGCCTCACGCGTGGGCGTGCCGGCATCGAGCATGTCGGGGTGCTCTGGGAGCACGACGGGGACCAGTGGTACCGCATCGCGGTGGTGCACGTTGATGACGTCGAGGATCAGGCCGCCGGGGTCGTCGAGGTCAGTGAGGACGCGGCGCTGCTCGAGCGGGTCGTGGCCGATGCCCCCGACGACGAGCTCGAGCAGGGCGGACGCTGGGTGGAGTGGGAGGAGGGCGACGACGGCTGAACTGGCCGCGTTGACCTGGATCGGTTCAGTCGAGGCCTGCTGCCGCCTGGTCCCGCTCCCGCAGTTCGCGCAGTTCCCCACGACTCATCACCACGAGCGCGACGCCGCCTGCGGCAGCCGCCAGCAGCGCCGGGACGCGCAGCGTTGCCGGCAGCAGCGCCCACACGCGGCGCGCCCAGGGAAGTGCCAGCTTGGCGACCTTCGCGTTCATCGCAACCTCCGTGTCGCGGCCAGACTATCGACCGTGCCGGCGACGGTCGCTGGCTGGTTGGCGTCGAGGGTGGGGCCGGTTTCCTCGGCGGCGCTGTTCGCGCGACGCCTCGTTCCTCGTGCGCGCGGCGGCCGGGTCGTGGTGGGGCGCCTCCGGCTACCGCGCGTTGAAGTACTTCGCGGCGGGGTGGTGCACGACGATCGCCGAGGTCGACTGCTCGGGGTCGAGCATGAACTCCTCGGTGAGCTCGACGCCGATCTGGGCGGGGTCGATGAGCGTGAACAGCTTGGCCTGGTCCTCGAGGGCCGGGCAGGCGGCGTACCCGAACGAGTAGCGCGACCCCCGGTAGCCCTGCCGGAACCAGTCGGTGACCGTCGGGCCATCGTCGCCGGCGATCCCGAGCTCCTCCCGGATGCGGCGGTGCCAGAGTTCGGCGAGCGCCTCCGCCATCTCCACCCCGAAGCCGTGGGCGAAGAGGTAGTCCTGGTAGCGGTCGTCGGCGAACAACCCAGCGGCGATCTCGCTGATGCGCCGACCCATGGTGACCACCTGCACGCCGAGCACGTCGGGTACGCCGGTGTCCACCGGCCGGAAGAAGTCGGCGATGTTGAGGAAGCGGCCGCGGTCCTGACGCGGAAAGGTGAAGCGCACCAACTCCCGGTCCAGCGGCGCGTCGGGATCCCACACCACCAGATCGTCGCCGTCGCCGTTGGCCGGGTAGTAGCCGTAGACCACCTCGGGGGTCACGACCTTCTCCGCCCGCGCGCGGGCGAGCCACTCGCGCAGCACCGGGCGCGCTTCACGGTCGAGCAGCGCCGCGTAGCCGTCTGGGTCGAGCTCGCCGGGGGCGAAACCCCACTGGTTGCGGAACAGCGCGACCTCGTTGAGCAGCGGTGCGACCTCGCCGATCGGGATGCCGCGCACCGCCCGCTGCCCCCAGAACGGTGGGATCGGCACCTCGATGTCGGTGGCCACCGCGGAGCGTGGGCGACCCCGTGCGTCGGTGGTGGGTGGTGCCTCGGCGACGCGGGACCGGGTCGGGCTCCGGCGTTCGCGGCGGGCCGAGATCGTGGCCAGGGCAGCGGTCGGTTCGCCCGGGCGGTCCTCGCTACCTTCCGCCCCAGCGGCCCCTGCGACGTCGGCGACGTCGGCGGCGTTGGCCGGCGAGCGGCGAGCCCCCATCACCACCTCGAGCACCCGCAGGCCTTCGAAGGCGTCCTTGCAGTAGAACACCTCGCCGTCGTAGATCGCGCGCAGGTCGTCCTCGACGTAGCCGCGGGTCAGGGCCGCGCCGCCGAGCAGCACCGGGTAGCGGTGGGCCAGCCCTCGGGCGTTGAGCTCCTCGAGGTTCTCGCGCATGATCACCGTGGACTTGACCAGCAGCCCGGACATCCCGATGACGTCGACGTCGTGCTCGTCGGCGGCGGCCAGGATGGTGTCGATCGGCTGCTTGATGCCGAGGTTGACGATGTCGTAGCCGTTGTTGCGCAGGATGATGTCGACGAGGTTCTTGCCGATGTCGTGCACGTCGCCCTTGACGGTGGCCAGCAGCACCCG
>SLLJ01000134.1 GCA_007134165.1 Nitriliruptoraceae bacterium
GACGTCTGGCGCAGGCCAACGGCTCCCTGGTGCAGGCCGATCGCCACAAGGACGAGTTCCTCGCGGCGGTCTCCCATGAGCTGCGCACCCCCCTGACCGTGATCGGAGGGCTGGCGGAAACGCTGCGGCGAGTGCCCGAGCAGACGGCCCCGCCACAGCTGCTCGATCCCCTGGACCGCAACGTCGCACGGCTCGACCAGCTGCTCGAGGACCTGCTCACGCTGGCCGGGCTCGACGTCGGCCGGGTACGTCCGCGCCCGGAGCCGGTCCTGCTCGACGAGGTCCTGGACACCCTGCTCACCGATCTCGGGGCCCTGGCCCCCGAACCGCTCGAGCGGCCCACAGACGTCGAGGTGGCGGTGCCCGTCGATCGGCGCCACCTCGAGCGGATCCTGACCAACCTGCTCGTCAACGCCACCCGTCACGGTCAGAAGCCCTACGCCGTGCAGGTCGCATCCCCCGACGAGGATCCGGTGACGATCACCGTGCTCGACCACGGTCCCGGGATAGCACCGGACGAGCAGACACGGGTCTTCTCCCGCTTCGAACGGGGAGCCCGGGCCGAGCGGGCAACCGGCACGGGCCTCGGCCTGGCGATCGTCGACGAACTCGCGCGGCTCAACCACGGCAGCGTGCACTACGAGCGCCGCGAGGGGGTCACGGCCTTCGTCGTGAGCCTGCCCCGCGGCTGAAGCCGGCTCAGCAGACCCCGAGGTCGCGCAGCGTCACCTCGACGTCCGCGCGGAACAGCCGCTCGCAGCCTTCGGGCATGAGCCAGTGGTGGTGGCCGAACACCTCGAGGCTGACCTGGCCGTGCAGCCGGCCCCAGGACAGCAGCAGGCGGGCGAGCACGGCCGCGGGCAGCTCGCCGGCGGCCGGGCCCATCGGCGCGAGCGGTGCCGCCAGCTCCTCGGCGTCCAGCGCGGGGTGCGAGCGCAGCCGGCCCTGCTCCCAGGCCTCGATCAGTGGCTGGGCCAGCGCGCGTCCGAACCGGTTCATCGCCTCGACGGTCGGCCCCCCGGGCGGTGCGTGATACCCGGGGATCGGATCGCCGAAAAGCAGCCCGAACAGGTTCGGGTGGGCCACCGACCAGGCGCGGTAGGCAAGCGCGACCGCACGGATCCGCTCGGCGACGTCGCGGTCGGGACCGGCGATGAGGGGAACCTCGGGCTCGGCGGCCTGTCCGGCGGTGCGTTCGGTCGGCCGGGTCCCCAGCGCGACGAGCAGGTGGTCGGCCAGATCGTGGTAGCCGTCGGCGATGAGCAGGGTGAGCAGCTGTTCCCGGGAGTCGACGTAGCGGTACAGCCCGGCCGGGCTCATCCCCAGGCGGCGTGCCACCGAGCGCAGCGACAGCCCGACTGCTCCCCGTTCGCGGACCTCGGCGAGGCTCGCGGCCTTCAACTCCTGCAGCGTCTGGGTGCGCAGCCGCTCGCGGCGTGAGGCGGGGGCCGGCAACTCGGGCACGGGGTCCTCCTGCTGAACCTGCGCACCGCGCACATTACCACGAACGCCACTTGCAGTGCGAACACTGTTCGCGTATAACACTGATAGCAGAGCGAACGCCGTTCGCAGACGACGGACCTCACGTCCAATCCGACCCCCCGAATCCGACCCCCCGAATCCGACCCGACGGATCCGACCCGACGGATCCGACCCGACGGATCCACCAGGAGCTCCACCATGCAGGTCACCGTGCTCGGCGCCACCGGCGGCACCGGCCGCGCCATCGTCACCGAACTGGCCGCCCGCGGCCACAGCGTCACCGCCGCGAGCCGATCGGTCGCGGCCCAGGACCTGCCCGACGGGGTGCGCGCTGAGCCCACCGACCTGCTCGACGCGGACTCGGCGCGGCGCGCCTGCGAGGGCGCCGAGGTGGTCGTCATGGCCGCCGCGGTCCCCTACTCGAGGTGGGCCACCGATCTGGTCACGATGGTGGACGCCGCGATCGACGCCGCCGCGCACGCCGGCGCCCGGCTGGTGATGGTTGACAACCTCTACGCCTACGGCGCCCCGGACGCCCCGATCAGCGAGGACACCCCGGAGGCGGCCACGACTCGCAAGGGCCAGCTGCGCGCGGAGCTCGGCCGCCGGCTGCTCGCCGCCCACGAGGCCGGGCGGGTCCGGGTCACCATCGGACGCTTCAGCGACTACTACGGCCCGCAAGGCGGCAACAGCCTGGTCGCCGCGCTGGCCATCGACCGTGCCGTGACCGGCAAGGCCCCCCGCATCTACCTCGACGGCGAGGTGCCCCACACCTTCGCCTACCTGCCCGACGTCGCCCGGGCGTTCGCGGCCCTGGTCGAGCACCCCGAGGCGGACGGTCAGGTGTGGGTGCTGCCCGCCGCACCGGCGATCACCCAACGTGAGCTGTTCACCGCGATCGCCGACGCGGCCGGCGTGGACGGCAAGCTCGGCCGGATCGGCCCGGCGATGCTGGCTCTGGCCGGGCTGTTCAACCGTGAGCTGCGCGAGGCACGCGAGCTCACCGAGCAGTTCGTGCGCCCGTGGGTCACCGACGCCTCGGCGTTCGAGGCCGCCTTCGGGCCCTTCACCCCGACGCCACATGAGCAGGCGGTGGCCGAGACCGTGGCGGCCGCCCGCCGGGCCGTCAGCCCTGGGGCAGGTAGCGCTTGATCTCGCGCCGGGCCAGCGCCATCTCGTGGACCTCGTCGGGACCGTCGGCCATCCGCAGCGTGCGGGCATGCGCCCACATCAGTGCCAGCGGCGTGTCGTTGGTGAAGCCCGCTCCCCCGTAGGTCTGGATCGCCTTGTCGAGCACCCACTCGGCCATCGAGGGCGCCACGATCTTGATCGCGGAGACCTCCATGCGGGCACCCTTGTTGCCCACGGTGTCCATCAGGTGCGCGGTCTTGAGGGTGAGCAGCCGGGCCTGTTCGATGCGCACCCGCGCCTGGGCCAGCCAGTGGTGGAACACCCCCTGCCGGGCGATCGGCTTGCCGAAGGGTTCACGGACCATCGAGCGCTGCACCATCAGGTCGAAGGCGCGCTCGGCCATCCCGATCAGGCGCATGCAGTGGTGGATGCGGCCGGGACCCAGCCGCTGCTGGGCGATCATGAACCCATCGCCCTCGTTGGCGAGCAGGTTGCTGGCCGGCACCCGCACGTCGACGAACTCCACCTCGGGGTGCCCGCCGTGCCCGTCGTAGTGGCCGAACACCGGCAGGTCACGCACGATACGCACCCCGGGGGTGTCCAGCGGGACCAGGATCATCGACTGCTGGTGGTAGGGATCGTTGTCGGGGTTGCTCACCCCCATGAAGACCCCGATCTCGCACCGCGCCGAGGACGCCCCCGACGACCACCACTTGCGGCCGTTGATGACGTACTCGTCGCCGTCACGCTCGATGCGTGCGGCGATGTTGCGCGCGTCCGAGGACGCGACGTCGGGCTCGGTCATGAAGAACGTCGAGCGGATCTCGCCTTCGAGGAGCGGATGCAGCCAGCGCTGCTGCTGCTCCGGGGTGCCGAACAGGTGCAGCACCTCCATGTTGCCGGTGTCGGGCGCCGCGCAGTTGGTCGCCACGGGGGCGATCAGCGGGGAGCGCCCGGTGATCTCCGCGAGGTAGGCGTAGTCGAGGTTGTTCAGTCCCGCGCCGTGCTCCTCGTCGGGCAGGAACAGGTTCCACAGCCCGCGGCGGCGAGCCTCGGCCTTGAGCTCCTCGATCACCGGCGGGTGGAAGTGGCGGTCGCCGGACGCCTCGATCTCGGCGTGGAACCGGGCCTCGTTGGGGTACACCCAGGCATCCATGAAGTCGAGCAGTTCGGCCTGCAGGTGCTGGCCACGTTCGCTGAGGCGCAGATCCACCGCTGATACTCCCGGGTCGAGGATGCGACGCGTCGGGCGCCGGGTGGCCACGCTAGGAGCAGGCACCCCGCCGGTGCCAACTCAACCGTCGCCGACGTACCGGCTAGGCGCCGCCGGCCTCTTCACGGGTCTGGCGGTAGCCGGCCACGGCCGCGCCCGCCAGCTCGGCCACGTGGCGCCGGGAGTCCCCGGCCAGGCCCACCGCTCGGGATCGAGCCTGCCTGAGGGCACTTCGGCGGGCCTGCCGGCGGCGATCAGCGCCGTGCTCGGGGTCGAGCAGGTACATCGCCCCGGCACCGGCCGCCGCGCCGGTGGTCAGGGTCAGGAGCGTGCGCACGCGCACCACGGGCCTCCTCAGGATGATGGAACGACTCACCGGGGGTTCTAGCCGCAACCGACGCTGAGGTCGAGCCGGCCGCCTGGGTCGGGCACGTCGAGGTGCCACCGCACCGGGATCATCCGCCCCGGTCGCGTTCGCTCACGGCCTGCCGCCAGCCGACATCCTCGGCCCGCTGCTTGAAGGCCACGCCCTCCGGGGTGTGGCGTGCCACGCCGTCGAACAGGGTGGCCAGCAGCTGGGTGGAGGCCAGCCCCATGTTGCCGTAGGCCTGGTTGACCACCGTCTTGAGCATCGCCAACTGGTTGCGGGGCACTCCGGCGATCCGTTCGGTGAGCGAGGCGACGTGCTCGTCGAGTTGTGCGGCCGGCACCGCCGCGCTGACCAGGCCGATGCGCGCGGCCTCGACCCCGTCGATGAGGTCCCCGGTGAGCAGCAGGCGCTTGGCCTGCTCCACCCCGACGCGGTAGACCCACATCATCGTGGTCGGAACGCCCCACACCCGGGCGGGCGGATAGCCGATCACCGCGTCCTCGGCCATCACCACCAGGTCGCAGACCAGCGCGATGTCCGAGCCCCCGGCCACCGCAGCACCATGGACCTTGGCCACCACCGGCGTCAACGACCGCCAGATCGCCATGAAGTCCTCAGTGTTGCCGCCCATCATGCGCAGGTCGACGGTCGGGTCCCACGGCATCGACTGCACCCCCGGGTTGGGGCCCGGGTGCTGCGCGTAGACCTCGAGGTCGTAGCCGCCGCAGAAGCCCTTGCCCGCACCCTCGAGCACGATGACGTGCACCTCCGGGTCGGCGTCGGCCGCCTCCACCGCCTCGCGCAGCTCGCGGGGCATCGGGTCGACGATGGCATTGAGCCGCTCGGGACGGTTCAGCGTGATCGTCGCCACCCGGCCCTCGACCCGGCTGCGGATCGTCTTGAAACCCATGCTGCCACCTCCTACCGGTAGGTCGCGGACCTGCCACCGCGCACGAACCTCGGCCGCGCGGCGTCCAGCGACGGGGACGGTAGCCTGACCTCGTCGTCCGGCAGGCCGAACGTCCGGTCGTCCCGCAGGCCGGACAGCCGGTCGTCAGCCCGAACCTCCAGGAGTCCCCGTGACCGCCGGTCATCCTGCCGCGCGTTCGCGCCCCCGGCTGCTGACGACCTCGAGCGGTACCAACCTGGAGGCCTTCGGAGTCGGCGAGTGGAGCCTGCTCGCGCTGATCGCACTGATCTGGGGCAGCTCGTTCGTGCTGATGGAGATCGGGCTCGAGTCGTTGCGTCCAGGGTTGATCACCCTGCTGCGGGTCGCGCTCGGTGCGGCGGCACTGGCACTGGTCCCCCGCGCGCGGCGCACCCGCATCGCACGTGAGGACCTGCCCCGCGTGGCGGTGCTCGGGGTGGTCTGGATCGGCGTCCCGCTGCTGCTCTTCCCGCTCGCCCAGCAGTGGATCGACTCGTCGGTCGCCGGCATGATCAACGGGGCCATGCCCCTGACCACCGCGGCGTGGTCCGCCCTGCTGCTGGCACGGCTGCCCGCCCGGACCCAGGTGACCGGACTGATCATCGGCTTCGTCGGCATGGTCGCGATCTCCCTGCCCGAGCTGCCGATCGGCGCGTTGGCAGGTTCCGGGACCGCACGCACGGCGCTCGGCACCGGCATGGTCCTGCTCGCGATCACCCTGTACGGACTGGCCGCCAACATCGCCGTGCCCCTGCAGCAGCGCTACGGCGCGCTGCCCGTCCTGCTGCGTGCCCAGCTGGCCGCGCTGGTACTCATCGCACCCTTCGGCCTGGCAGCCGTGCCCGACTCGCACTTCTCCTGGCCGTCGGTGCTGGCGATGCTCCCGCTGGGGGTGCTGGGCACCGGCCTCGCCTTCGTGCTGATGGCCACCCTGGTGGGTCGGGTCGGCGGTCCGCGCGGATCGGTCGCGATCTACTTCGTGCCGGTGGTCGCGATCGTGCTCGGTGCGCTGGCGCTGAACGAACGCATCCATCCGCTGGCGCTGGCCGGCACCGGCCTGGTGCTGGCCGGGGCCTGGATCACCTCGCGCCGCGAGGGCCGGGGCTGAGCACCATCGGCGGGTTCAGCTCGGGTCGCTGCCCTGTTCGAGGGCCTGCTCGACCCGGGCGACCTTGCCCTGCAGGGCTCCCTGGTGCCCGGGGCGGTGGTCGAACTTCGCCACCACACTGACCCTGGGGGCGTGCCGGGCGGCGTACTCGATGCAGCGTTCGATCACCGCCAGCACCTCGGCAGGCTCCCCCTCGACGGTGGTGAACATGGCACTGGTCTCGTTGGGCAGCCCGCTGTCGCGCACGATACGTACGCAGCCGGCGACCACGTCACCGACCGAGTCGCTGCCGCCCATCGGCGTGACCGAGAACGATCCGAGCATGGAGGCTTCCTCCCGACGATCCACCGGCACTGGTGGTCGGCGCAGCATGCCCGAGACCGACCCGGCCCGCCATCCAAAGGCGCAGGATCCGGGTACCGCTACGCTCGAAACCACCGGATCCCGGGAGGCGCCGTGGTCGGCACCGCGCGCACGTGCTCCTACCGACCCCGTGCCCTGGCGGCCATGACCGCGCTGCTCGGCGGACTGCTGCTGGTGCTGGGCGGTGGCGGCGCACACGCCGAGGACGAGCCGCCGGCACCGGGACGCCCGGTGGTCGCGGTCACCACCGTCGACGGCGTGATCTCCCCGGTCGTCGACGACCACCTCGCCGCCAGCGTCGAGGCATCCGCCGCCGCCGGCCACGACGCGCTGGTCGTGCTGCTCGACACCCCCGGCGGGCTGGTCAGTTCGATGCGCGAGATCGTCAAGACCTTCCTCGACGCGCCCGTGCCGGTGATCGTCTACGTCTCCCCCACCGGCGCGGACGCCGGCTCGGCAGGCACCTTCATCACCTATGCGGCGCACGTGGCGGCGATGGCCCCGGCCACCACCATCGGGGCGGCCACGCCGGTGTCCCTGGAGGGCGGCGAGGTCGACGGCAAGGTGGTCGAGAACGCGGCCGCGTTCGCCGAAGCGATCGCCGAAGCCCGCGACCGCGACGTCGACTTCGCCATCGAGTCGGTGAGGGAGGGCCGGTCGGTGACCGCTGACACCGCGCTGGAGCTCGGCGCGGTCGATCTCATCGCCGCCTCGCTCGAGGTGCTGCTGCGCGAGGTCGACGGCCGCGAGGTCGAGGTCGGGGACACCACGATCGTGCTGCGCACCGCCGACGCCGTGATCGTCGAAGCGGAGATGACCACCACCCAGCGCATCCTGCAGACGCTGGCCGACCCCAACCTCGCGTTCCTGTTCCTGTCGCTTGGGACGCTGGCGATCCTGTATGAGATCGCGAGCCCCGGACTCGGGTTCGGTGGGGTGATCGGGGGCGTTTCGCTGGTCCTGGCGATGTTCTCGCTGTCGGTGCTGCCGGTGACCTTCGCCGGCGCCGCCCTGCTCGTACTCGCTGCGGCGATGTTCGTGGCGGAGCTGTTCATGCCCGGCATCGGGGTCGGCGCGGCCGGGGGCGCGGTCGCGCTGCTGCTCGGCGGGCTGCTGCTGTTCCCCGGACCCTCGGGCATCGGCGTCGACTGGTGGGTGCTGGCGCCAACGGCCGGGACCATGCTGGGACTGTCGGTGGTGGCCGGAGTACTGGTCGCCCGCTCGCGGCGGCCGACCTCCCGGGCCGGTGCCGACGAGCTGATCGGCACCGAGGTCGACGTCGTGCTCAGCCCCGGCGGACGTCCCCGAGCGCGGATCGGCAGCACCCTGTGGCGCCTGCTGCCCGCTGGCGGGCAGGCTCCGCTGCACGAGGGCGAGCGCGTCGTGATCATCGACCGGCAGAACATCGACCTGATCGTGGCTCGGGATCCAGCAAGCGCCCATCCCACAGCCGCCGAGGAGTCACGATGAGCCCCGCCACCATCGGTACCGCTCTGGCCCTGCTGCTGGTCATCGGCATCCTCATCGCTGCGATCCGGATCGTCGACGAGTACGAGCGCGGGGTGGTGTTCCGGCTCGGTCGGGTCATCGGCGCCAAAGGACCGGGACTGTTCCTGATCATCCCGATCGTCGACCGCGTCGTGAAGGTCAACCTGCAGACCTTCACGATGGACATCCCACCCCAGGACATCATCACCAAGGACAACGTCACCGTCCGAGTCAACGCCGTGACCTACTTCAACGTCACCGAGCCGGTCCGCTCCGTCGTGCAGGTCCAGGACTACGCCTACGCCACCTCGCAGATCGCCCAGACCACGCTGCGCTCGGTGATCGGTGGGGTGGAGCTCGACGACCTGCTCGTCAACCGCGACGAGATCAACGCCATGCTCCAGGAGATCATCGACGGCATCACCGACGAGTGGGGGGTGAAGGTCACCCTCGTGGAGGTCAAGGACGTCGAGCTCCCCGAGTCGATGCGCCGGGCCATGGCGCGCCAAGCCGAGGCCGAACGCGACCGGCGGGCCAAGGTGATTCACGCCGAAGGCGAGTTCGAAGCGGCCCGACGGCTGTCGGAGGCCGCAGAGCTGATGGCCACCGCCCCAGGTGCCATGCAGCTGCGGCTGCTGTCCACGCTGTCGGACATCACGGCCGAGAAGAACTCGACGGTCATCTTCCCGGTGCCCGTCGAACTGCTGCGCTTCGCCGAGGCGATGACTCCCCGGTCCGACTGACCCTGCTGGCGGCAGTATGCTTCGAGGTCCGGCCGAGCAGCGCGGAGGACGTCGCTGACCATCTTCCACCGCTACCTGGGTGCTGTCATCGTCACCCTGTTCGTCGTCATCTTCTTCTGGGGCCTGATCTCGCGGATCCTCGGCCGTGAGGAACCGCCCATCGGCCTGTGGGTCGTGCAGCACTGGACCGAGAACCTGCTGGTGGTCCAGACCGTGGTCGGCTTGGTCCTGCTGCTGATGGGCCGGCGGATCGTCGGCATCCCGCTGGC
>SLLJ01000255.1 GCA_007134165.1 Nitriliruptoraceae bacterium
CCGAGGAGGAGACGCCCCCGCACCACCCAACGACCGCTGACCCCACCACGACCCCCGACCCCAGCACGACCGCCGACCCCACCACGACCCCCGACCCCGGAGCGCGCCCATGAGCTCGGCCCTGATCGTCGGTGTGCTCACCGCCGGCGGCACCTACCTGATCCTGCAACGAGGCATCGTGCGCATCGCGCTCGGCTTCACGCTGCTCGGCCATGCCGCGACCGCACTGCTGATCGCCGCCGGCGGGACCTCGACCCGCGGCGTGCCCTTCGCCGGCAGCGGCACCGAGGCGGCGGACCCACTGCCCCAGGCCTTCGCCCTGACCGCGATCGTGATCTCGTTCGGCATCACGGCCTTCCTGCTCACCCTGGCCTTCCGCTCCCGCGACGCGCTCGGCCACGACGACGTCGAGGACCGCAGCGTGCCCGAGGACCGTTCCTTCCCGGCGCACTACGACCGCCACGTCGGCGAGAGGGAGTTCCCCCACTCGTGAGCACCCTGCTGGTCCTGCCGTTCGCGCTGCCGCTGCTGGCCGCGGCGCTGAGCGTGTTGTGGCGCCACCACCGCCAGGCCCAGCGCACCGTGTCCTACGCGGCGCTGCTCACGACCATCGTGCTCGGCGTCCGACTGATCGGCGCCACCCGCGACGGCGAGGCCGTCGCAACCGCCATCGGCGCCTGGCCCCGCGGGCTGTCGATCGTGTTCGCCGCCGACGGCTTCGCCGCGCTGCTGCTGACCACCACGGCCAGCGTGTCGCTGCTCGCCCTGGCCTTCGCCGCCGCCCGCGGCGAGGACCGCCACCCGCTGTTCCTGCCGCTGGCCGACGTGCTGCTGGCGGGGGTCTTCGGCGCGCTGCTCACCGCCGACCTGTTCAACCTGTTCGTGGCCTACGAGATCATGCTGATCGCCTCCTACGTGCTGCTGGCCCTGCGTGGCGGCCGGCGGCAACTGCGCGCCGGTGTGATCTACGTGGCGGTGAACCTGCTGGCCTCCACGGCGCTGCTGATCGGCATCGGCCTGCTGTACGGCGTGACCGGCACGGTCAACCTCGCCGTGCTGCGGGGGGTCGCGGCCACCGACCCGGCCGCCACCCTGGCCGCAGGAGTGGTGCTGGTGGCCGTTGGAGTCAAGGCGAGCCTGGTGCCGATGCACGGCTGGCTGCCCCGCGCCTACGTCGAGGCGGGCCCGGCCGTCACCGCACTGTTCTCCGGGCTGCTGACCAAGGTCGGCGTGGCCACCCTGGTGCGGTTGACCAGCGTGCTGTTCGACGGGGATCCGACCTGGCAGCCCGCCCTGCTCGCGGTCGCGGCGGCGACCATGGTCGTGGGCGTGCTCGGTGCCATCGGTCGGGCCGACATACGCGGCATCCTCGCCTTCCACATGGTCAGCCAGGTCGGCTACCTCGTGCTGCCCCTCGGGCTGTGGACGCATGCGGCGCTGACCGCCGGCATCGTCTACCTCGTGCAGTACATCGCCGTCAAGGGTGCGCTGTTCCTGGCCGCCGGCGCGGTCGAGACCCTGACCGGCACGGGCGCGCTGGCACGGCTCGGCGGGATGATCCACACCCGCCCGATGCTCGCGCTCGGCTTCGGGCTGCCGGCGCTGGCGCTGGCCGGGGTGCCGCCCACCAGCGGGTTCGTCGGCAAGCTGCTGCTGATCGACGCCGCCTTCGACGCCGGCCACCTGCTGCTCGGGGCCACCGCCGTAGCGGTGAGCTTCTTCACGCTGCTCTCGATGGTCAAGATCTTCAACGGGGTGTTCTGGGGGGAGACCACCGAGCACGTGCGCCACGAGCGCACCGAGGGCCCGCTGGGCCTGGCGGTGCCGGCCGGGGTGGCGCGCCCGACCTCCTCGCTGCTCGCCGACAAGGTCGAGCCGCGCCGCGCCGCGCAGTTGATCGCCCCCTCGGTGCTTGTCGGGGCGGCGGTCGTGGTCGTGGGTCTGGGCGCCGCTGGGCTGATCGAGCTCGCCGGTGAGGCCGCCGATGCCCTGCTCGACCCGACCCGCTACCTCGAGGTGGTGAGCGCCGCATGAGCCCATCGAGCAGCCGCGGTTCGGGCCTGCGCCGTGCACGACAGCAGGCGGGACGGGTGCTGCGCGGGCGACGCGCGCCGATGGGCGGACGTGTACCGATGGAGCGACGCCTGCTGCGCTGGCTACGGCGGCTGCCCCACGCGCTGGTGTTCGTCGTCTACTTCCTCGCCGAGATCACCCGCGCGAACCTGCGGGTGACGCTGGCGGTGATCACCCCCCGGCTCGACCTGCGTCCGGGGATCGTGCGGGTGCCCACCGAGGCCCGCACCCCGCTGGAGGTCACCATGCTGGCCAACGCCATCACGATGACCCCCGGCACGCTCACCCTCGAGGTCGACCTCGAGACCTACGACCTCTACGTCCACGGCCTGTACGTGGACTCGGTGGAGGAGTTCCGCGCCGGACTGGCGCGCACCCAACGACTGCTGCTCAAGGCGCTGCGATGACCCTGCTTGATCTGGCCCTGGCGGTCACGGCCTCCGCGTTCGCCCTGAGTCTGCTGCGGGTGGTGCTCGGCCCGTCGGTCTCCGACCGCGCGGTGGCCGGCGACGTCGGCTTCTACGCGGTGGTCGCCGCGATCGCGCTGCTGGCGGTGCGCACCGGGCAGACCGCCTTCATCGACGTGGTGCTCATCGCCACCCTGCTCGGTTTCCTGGCCACCGTCGCGCTCAGCGTGCTGATCGGCAGGGGCCGCTCATGAGCGTGGTCGGTGGGGTGCTGGTGGGTGTCGGGGTGCTGCTCAACCTGCTCGCGGCGGTGGGCATCCTGCGCTTCCCCGACGTGCTCACCCGCGCGAGCGCGTCGACCAAGGCCGCGGGCCTGGGTGTGGCCTGCGTGCTGGCCGGCGCCGCACTGCTGTTCGCCACGCCCGAGGCCGGCGTCAAGCTGTCGATCGCCGTGCTCGTGCAGTTCGCCACCGCGCCGGTGGGCGGCCACGTGATCGCGCGCGCCGCTTACCGTTCGGGCACCCCGCTGTGGGAGGGAACCGGGGTGGACCAGCTCGCCGAAACCTCCGCGAAACATACGAGTCCGCCCCAGCCACCGACGACGGACGACTGACCAGGCCCACCTGAAGGTTCGGGCGTGCGTCCCCGCCCCGCATCGGTATTCTTCGCAGCCCTGCCCGGACCGCCGGGCGACCGCACGGCACGCCCGCGGACCGGTAGGAGGACGATGCAGCCGCACGCTTCGATGCTGCCGCTGATCGTGGTCGTGCTGCCCGTGCTCGCGGCCTTGGGCATCGTCGCCGCGCGGCGCCGGCCGAGGCTGCGCGACACGGTGCTGTTCGTCGGCGCCGCCGTCACCTTCGTGCCGATCGCCGCCATGCTGCCCGACGTGCTCGACGGGCAGGCGCCCACCACCACCCTGTTCGAGGTGCTGCCCGGCATCGGGCTCACCCTGCGGGCGGACGGCATGGGCATGGTCTTCGCCCTGCTCGCCGGGCTGCTGTGGGTGCTGGCCTCGCCCTACGCGGTGGGCTACCTCGCCGGCGACCACGCCAAGAACCGCACCCGCTTCGCCGCCTTCTACGCCCTGTGTCTGTCGACCGCCTTCGGGGTGGCGTTCGCCGGGGACCTGCTGACCTTCTTCGTGTTCTACGAACTGCTGACGATCTCGACCTACCCGCTGGTCACCCACAAGGGAGACGCCAAGGCCATCGCGGCGGGCCGCCGCTACCTCACCTACCTGGTGTCGGGTGGCGCCGCGGTGCTGCTGGGGCTGGCGATCATCTACGCCCAGACCGGCGAACTCGAGTTCGCCGCCGGCGGCTTCGTCGGCGAGACCATGACCACCGCCGCGCTCACCGTGTCCTTCCTGCTGCTGGCCGGCGGGTTCGCCACCAAGGCCGGGCTCATGCCGCTGCACGCCTGGCTGCCCTCGGCGATGGTCGCACCGACCCCGGTCAGTGCGCTGCTGCACGCGGTGGCGGTGGTCAAGGCCGGGGTGTTCGCCTTCGGACGGCTGATCGGGTTCGTGTTCGGCCCCGAGGTGCTCGCCGAGCTGTGGGCCTCGACGCTGCTGGCGGTGGTCGCCGGGGCCACCATCGTGCTGGCCTCGCTGGTCGCGCTGCGCCAGGACCACCTCAAACGTCGACTGGCCTACTCGACCATCGCGCACCTGGCCTACATCGTGCTCGGCTTCGCGCTGCTGTCGCAGGGCAGCTACGAGGGCTCGCTGCTGCACATCGTCAACCACGGCGCGCTCAAGATCACGCTGTTCTTCGTGGCCGGCGCCCTGCACGTGCACCTGCACCTCGACCATGTCAGCGAGCTCGACGGGGTCGGGCGCAAGATGCCGCTGGCGATGGGCGCCTTCGCGCTGGCGTCGCTGGGGCTGGCCGGCCTGCCACCGATGGGCGGGTTCGTCAGCAAGTGGTACCTGGTGCTCGGGGCCTTCGAGGGCGAGCAGGTGTGGTTCGCGGCGCTGATGGTCGGCGCCGGGCTGCTCACCGCCGCCTACCTGTTCCCCGTCGTGCACCGCGCCTTCTTCCGGCCCCTGCCGACCGGCGACGGGCACGACGGACATGACGGGCACCACGGACACGACGACCCCGACGGGCACCACGACGCCGCTGACCGCCACCTCGACGACCCGGCGGCCACCCCCCTGGCCACCGCCCCCGAGCCCGCCACCGCCGGCGCGATCGTCGGTGGGCCCAGCGCCGATCCGGCCACCCAGAGCCCGAGTAGCATCCCGCACCTGGCGGCGCTGGCGCGTGCCTCCTCGGTCCCCGACCCGACCGCGTCCCCCGCAGGCGCGGACACCTCTTCGCGAGGCGCGGACCGAGCGCGCCGGCCGGCCTCCCCCACCGCCGCGGAGACCGCGCCGTGGCGCGGCCCGTCCTGGTGGCCCGACGCCTCGCCGCTGCTGGTGCTGCCCCCGGTGATCACCGCTCTGCTCGGCCTGGTGCTCGGGCTCGGTGATCTGTTCGGGGTGTTCGAGCTCACCGAACTGGTCAGCTCCGGGGTCTTCGGAGGTGCGCGATGAGGACCGGCCGTCCGATGCTGGTGACCGCCGCGGCGTTCGTCGTCGCGGTGCTCGTCGACCTGGTGGTTGGCTACTCCCCCTTCCCCGGCTACGGCGCGCTGATCGGCCTGCTCGGCTGCATCGTGATCGTGGTGGTCTCCAAGTGGCTGGGACGCTTCCTGTCCCGCCCCGAGGACCTCTACCCGCTGGACGTACCCGCCGACGTGCAGGAGGACCTGCGTGGGTGAGCTGCTGTGGCACCCCGTACTGCCCTTCCTCGTCGGGGCGGTGATCGTCTTCTTCGCCCCGCGGCGGCTTGGCAACCTCGTGATGGTCGCGGTGCCACTGATCGCCCTGGTGCAGATCTCGCAGCTCGAGGCGGGCACCAGCGTCGAGCTCAGCTACCTGGGCTTCGACCTCGAGGTGTTCCGGGTCGACCGGCTCTCGCTCGCGTTCGCCTGGGTGTTCGCCGTGGCCGCGGCCATCGCCGGGATCTACGGGCTTCGCACCATGGAGTCCCGCGAGCGCACCGCCGCCCTGGTCTATGCCGGTGCAGCGATGGGCGTGGTGCTCGCCGGTGACCTGATGACCCTGTTCTTCTTCTGGGAGATCAAGGCGGTCGCCTCCACCTTCGTGATCCTGACCCGCCGTGGCGGCAATTCCGCGCGGGCCGGCACCCGCTACCTGTTCGTGCATCTGGTCGGCGGCAAGCTGCTGCTGGCCGGAGTGCTGTGGCACTACGCGGCGACCGGGTCGCTGAGCTTCACCGCGATGTCGCTGACCCCGGCGACCTCGATGATCCTGATCGCCTTCCTGCTGTCGGCTGCGGTGCCTCCGCTGCACGCCTGGCTGGCCGACGCCTACCCCGAGGCCAGCGTCGCGGGCACCGTGTTCCTGTCGGCCTACACGACCAAGGCCGCCGTGTACGCGCTGGCACGCGGGTTCCCGGGCACGCAGCTGCTGATCTACCTCGGCATCATCATGGCGCTGTACGGCGTGGTCTACGCGGTGCTCGAGAACGACACCCGCCGCCTGCTCGGCTACCACATCGTCAGCCAGGTCGGCTACATGGTCGCCGGCGTGGGCATCGGCACCGAGGTGGCGATCAACGGCGCCACCGCGCATGCCTTCGCGCACATCCTCTACAAGGGGCTGCTGCTGATGGGCGCGGGTGCGGTGATCTACGCCACCGGCCGGTCCAAGATGTCGGAGCTCGGCGGGATCGCCAACCGCATGCGCGGCGCGCTGGCGCTGTACATGATCGGGGCGGTGTCGATCTCCTCGGTGCCGCTGTTCAGCGGGTTCGTGTCCAAGGAGCTGGTCGTCGAGGCGGCCTACCAGTCGGAGCTGGGCTGGCTGGTACTGCTGCTCAAGATCGCCTCGGTCGGCACCTTCCTGCACACCGGGCTCAAGCTGCCCTACGGCACCTGGTTCGGCGACGAGGGCTGGGGACCGCGCCGTAACGAGGGCGCGCGCCTGCAGGTCGACCCGCTGCCGGTGTCGATGTTCGTGGCGATGGGCATCGGTGCGGTGCTCAACACCGTCATCGGGGTCTACCCCGCACTGCTCTACGACCTGTTGCCCTTCCCGGTGGACTACGTGCCGTACACGCTGGGCAAGGTCGTGGAGAAGTCGGCGCTGCTGCTGTTCACGGCGCTGGCGTTCTGGCTGCTGCTGGATCAGCTCGGGGCCAAGGCCAAGGTCAGCCTCGACACCGACTGGCTGTACCGCACGCTGCCGCGGCTCATCGCCGACGCCTGGCGCCGGTCGCGTGGCGCTCCCGCGCCGGTTGCCGCCCCCGGCGCCGCGGCCGAGCCGCAGCCTCAACCGCCCACCGGCGAGCCGGTCCCCGTCGGTGAGCCGGTACCCGCCGCCGAACCCGTCCCGGTCGGGGTCGCCGGCGCCGTCATCGGCTCGTCAGCGCTCACCAGCAGCGGCGCGGAGCCGGCCCCCGGTGCCCCCACGGCGACCGTCGGCCAGGGCGCCGGTGTCATCGTGGAGCCCGGCGCCCGCCAGCGCCTGCTCGATGCCATCAACCGCTTCATCGACCCGGCTGTCGACGGACCACCACCGGTGGTGTCGACCTGGGCGCTGGGTGGGGTCATCCTCGTGACAGCAATCGTGATCCTCACGGTGAGTCTGATTCCATGAGAACCCTGCGTGCCGTGACCCTCTTCGGGCTGCTGTTCATCTTCTGGCTGGCGCTTTCCGCCCGGCTCGACCCACTGTTCGTCGTGATGGGACTGGTGTCGGCCGCCGTCGTGACCTGGCTGAGCTTGGCGCTGCTCGAGGGCGTGCTCGGTCAGGCGGACGCC
The DNA here is from genome assembly GCA_007134165.1 of Nitriliruptoraceae bacterium. Lineage (GTDB taxonomy): Bacteria > Actinomycetota > Nitriliruptoria > Nitriliruptorales > Nitriliruptoraceae > SKJO01. Next base: position 7,317 of record SLLJ01000255.1, read on the forward strand.
ACCCCGCGGCTGCATCTTTGGCACCTGCTGACCTACCTGGTGTGGCTCATCGCACGCATCCCTCCCGCCGGCTTCCAGGTCGCCCGAGTCGTGCTCGATCCGCGGCTTGGTGCGCGGCCCGGCGTCGTGCGCTTCCGCACCCGGCTGGCCTCGCCGACCGCCCGCACGACCCTGGCCAACTCGATCACCCTAGTACCGGGCACGATGACCATCGAGGTGCGTGACGAGGTGTTCGTGGTGCACGCCTTCAATCCCCAGGCCGCCGCGGACCTGGCCACTGGCGCGATGCAGAACCGCATCGCCCGCGCCTTCCGCAACGAGCACGACCCCGAACCCGTGCTGATCTGGGAACCGGTGCACGACGCCCTGCCACAGGACCCGACATGAGTGGCTTCCTCGTCGGCGTGCTCATCGCCATCGGCGTGCTGATCGTCGCCGCGCTCTACCGGGTCTACGACGGCCCGACGGTGTTCGATCGGCTGGTGGCCGTGGCGCTGGTCTCGGTCAACGGCGTGGTCGTGATCGTGGTGCTCGGCTTCGCCTTCGACCGGGCAGTGCTGTTCCTCGACATCGCGCTCGGCTACGCCCTGCTGGCCTTCCTGCTGCCGATCACGCTCGGCCGCTACTTCGAGGCGCAGGACGCCGAACGCCACCGCCACGACGGGCCCGGAGGTGGGACATGATCATCGCCTCCACCGCACTGATCAGCCTGGGTCTGGTGTTCCTCGCCGTGAGCGCACTCGGGCTGCTGCAACTGCCCGACCTCTACACGCGGGCACACGCGGTCGCCAAGTCCGAGACGCTGGGCCTGCTGCTGATCTTCGCCGGGCTGTTCTTCCGCCCGGAGCTGACCGCGGACGCCGCCTCACGACTCGCGCTGGTGCTGGTGTTCTCGCTGATCGCCAACCCGACCGCGGTCCACGCCCTGGTGCGAGCCGCCCGCCGATCGGGTGCGCTGCCCTGGACGATCATCGACCAGACGACCGCCGATGAAGAGCTCGGAACCGTCGGGCGGCTGCAGGCTGCCGAGGCCGCCGAAGCCGCCCAGGCCACCGAGGCGGGACAGACCACCGACGTCACTGACCTCAGGGACGCCACCGAACCGGGTGCGCCCACCGACCCCACCGACACCGACCGGAGGGGCCGCCCGTGATCGTCCCCCTCGACCTGATCATCTTCCTGATCATGATCGTCACCGCCGTGCTCGCCCTGGCCGTGCGCGATCTGCTGACCTCGGTCGCGCTGCTGTCGGCTTACAGCCTGTTCGCTTCGCTGCTGTTCGCCGGGGTGCTCGCCGTGGACGTCGCCCTGGTCGAGGCGGCGCTCGGCGCCGGGCTGACCGGGGTGCTGTTCATCGCCGCGATCCTGGCAACCACCCGACGCTCCGATCCGCGACCCGACCCCCGACGGCGCTGGGCAGTGCTGCCCGTCATCGTCGGGTTCGTCGGGTTGATGCTGTTCGCCAGCGGCGGGCTGCCCGACCGCGGTGATCCGGACGCGCCGGCCCAGCGAGGTATCGGCGCGACCTTCATCGCTGACTCGATGGAGGACACCAACACCCCCAACGTCGTCACCTCGCTGCTGGCCGACTACCGCTCGCAGGACACCCTGGGTGAGACGCTGGTGATCCTGACCGCCGCGCTGGCCGCGTCGCTGGTGCTGATGCGCCGCGTGGATCACCCCGAGGTTCTGGCCGACGAGGAGTCCGACGAGGCC
>SLLJ01000129.1 GCA_007134165.1 Nitriliruptoraceae bacterium
GAGCCGGGAGCTGCGCCCGGGCCGGGGCCGGCCCCGGGCACCGCCGCGACGGCGGGTGGCGGCCCGTCCGTGGGACACCGCCCGCAGCGGCGCGTAGGTGTCGTTGGTGACCTGACCGGCCCACACCAGGTCCCACAGCGCTTCGAGCACGCGATCCTCGTCGCCGCCTCCGGCAGCGGCCAGCAGCTCGGGCCAGAAGCAGGCCCCCCGCTCCTCGAGCCGCCCGAGCAGGGCGGTGTGCAGCTCGCCGCCGGCGTCGCTGCCGCCGTTTCCGCCCCCGTCTCTGCCGCCGACTCCGTCGTCACCTCCGCCCCTGTTGCCGCCGCCGTTTCCCCCGCCCCCTGTGCGGTCGCTTCCACCGTCGTCGTCGGCTGCGACCAGCCCTCCCAGCAGCAGCTCGGCGCGGTCCCGGAAGGCCAGCGCCACGCGCCCGTCGCGCGCGCCCAGCGCACCTGCGCCGACCCAGACCAGCTCACCGGCCGCCAGCAGCTGGTCGAGGTCCGCAGGCCGGTACTCCGACAGCCGGGCCGGCAGCACCTCGGCTTCCAGCACCGACACCGGCAGCGGCAGGCCCTGCAGTTGCCCGAGGGTGTCGATCAGCGCGTCGAGCCCCCGCCGCCCCGTACGCCCGGTGGCGGCCCGTACCTCCTGCCAGGCGGGCAGGAACCGGCCCAGCACGTCGGGTTCGACCGCTTCGAGCTCGGCGCGCAGGGCGGCCAGCGAGCGGCGCTTGAGGCGGCGCAGCACCTCGACGTCCAGCCACTCGCGCTCGACCCCGCCGGGACGAAACGCCCCCTCGACCACCCGGTCCTGGCCGGCCAGCCACCGGAGGGTGGCCGCGACCCGGGCTGTCGGGACGCCGAGGTGGTCCGCGCACGACGCGGTCGTGAACGGCCCGTGCGTGCGGGCGTGGCGCACGACCAGGTCGGCCAGCGGGTCCTCGACCGGCATGGTGAACGCCTGCGGTAGGCCGGGGGGCAGCGCCACGCCCAGCGCGTCGCGCAGCCGGGCGGCGTCCTCCGCGGCCGCGAGCACCTCCCGACCGGCGGCCCGGACCTCGATGGCCCGCCGCTCGGCCACCAACCTCGCCGCCCAGGTCTCGGCCGCGTGTCCGTCGCGGCAACGTCGGGCCAGCTCCGGGCGGGTCAGCGGGCCGAGCCGGCGCAGCAGTTCGTGGGCTTCGTCCGCGTCCCGGGCCCGGGGGTCGTGGGCGTCGGGGTCGCTCGGGGCCAGGCGCTGCAGCTCACGTTCGAGGTCGGCGAGCACCTCGGCGTCGATCAGTTCACGCAGCTCGTCCCCGCCGAGCAGCTCGCGCAGCAGGTCGCGGTCCAGCGCGAGCGCCGTCGCCCGTCGTTCGGCCAGCGGCGCGTCGTACTCGTAGAGGTACTGCCCGACCCAGCCGAACAGCAGCGACTGCGCGAACGGTGACGCCGAGGTGGTGTCCACCGTGACCACCCGCAGGTGGCGCTGTTGCAGCGCGCGCAGCAGGCCCACCAGGGCCGGCAAGTCGAACACGTCCTGGAGGCACTCGCGGGTGGCCTCCAGCAGCAGCGGGAAGCCCGGGTAGCGCGAGGCGACCGACAGCAGGCCGGCGGCCCGCTGGCGCTGCTGCCACAGGGCGGTGCGCTGTCCGGGGCGGCGGCGTGGCAGCAGCAGGGCGCGTCCGGCGGCCTCCCGGAAGACGGTGGTGAACAGGGCCGTGCCGGCGAGCTGCTCGACCACCAGTCCTTCGACCTCATCGGGGTCGACGAGCACCGCGTCGACCAGCGCGTCCAGCCCCCGGCGCACCCCGCCCTCGCCGCCGCCGTCTCTGCTGCCGTCTCTGCTGCCGTCTCTGCTGCCGCCCTCGCCGTGTGCGCCGCCCCCGCCGGTGTCGCGGCCGAGGTCGTCGATCCCGCGGCCGAGGTCGTCGACCCCGCCGGTGACTCCCTCCTCGAGGCGGAGCACGATGCCGTCATCCGACCACATCACTTCGGGGTCGAAGCCGACGCTGGTCAAGTGCCGCTCGATGGCCATCGCCCACGGTGCATGGACCTGCGCGCCGAAGGGGGACAGCAGGCACAGCCGCCAGTCGCCGAGCTCGTCGCGGAAGCGCTCGACCACCACCGTGGTGTCGTCGGGCAGCCGTCCGGCGGCGGCCACCTGCTCCTCGAGGTAGGCGACGAGGTTGTCGGCCGCCCACGCATCGAGGTCGTGTTCGGCCATCAGCCGCGCCACCTCGGCGTCCCGGTCGTCACCCGCGCGTTCGTGCACTTGGCGCACGAAGGTGCCGATGGCCTGGCCGAGCTCGAAGGGCCGGCCCGGGCCGTCGCCGTGCCAGAAGGGCAGCTTGCCGGGCTGACCCGGCGCCGGGGTGACGACCACCCGGTCGTAGGTGATGTCCTCGATGCGCCAGGTCGAGGCGCCAAGCACAAAACGCTCGCCGGGCCGCGACTCGTGGACCATCTCCTCGTCGAGCTCGCCGACCCGCGACCCATCGGGCGTGAACACCCCGTACAGCCCGCGGTCGGGGATCGTGCCCGGGTTGGTGACCGCGAGGCGCTGGGCACCGGGGCGGGCCCGCAGCACGCCGGTGACCCGGTCCCACACGATCCGCGGGCGCAGCTCGGCGAATTCCTCGGAGGGGTAGCGGCCGTCGAGCAGGTCGAGCACGGCGTGCAGCACCGCGTCCGACAGTTCGGCGAACGGTGCGGCGCGGCGCACCACCGCCGCCAGGTCGTCGAGGTGCCACTCGTCGAGGGCGACCATCGCCACGATCTGCTGGGCCAGCACGTCCAGCGGGTTGCGGGGGTAGCGGGTGGCTTCGATGTCGCCGTCGTGCATCCGGCGGGCGACCACCGCGGTCTCCACCAGGTCGCCGCGGTACTTGGGGAACAGCACGCCGCGGGAGGGTTCACCGACCTGGTGCCCGGCACGGCCGATGCGCTGCAGTCCGCGGCTGACCGCGCCCGGCGAGGCGACCTGCACGACCAGGTCGACGGTGCCCATGTCGATCCCGAGCTCCAACGACGAGGTCGCGACCAGTCCCCGCAGGCGGCCGGACTTCAGCTCGTCCTCGACGGCCAGGCGGCGTTCCCGCGACAGCGAGCCGTGGTGGGCCTTGACCAGTTCGGGTGCGGGCTGGCTGCGGGCCGCGTCCTCGAGGGCGAGCTCGAGTTCGTCGCCGGTGAGTCCCTCGGCGCGCAGCTGCGACTCGCGCTCCCCGCGCGCGTGCAACTCGTTGAGGGTGGCGGCCAGCCGCTCGGCCATCCGCCGGGCGTTGACGAACACCAGCGTCGTGCGGTGCTCGAGCACCAGTTCGAGCAGGCGGGGGTGCATCGCGGGCCAGATCGAGCGGCGGGTGGGTCCGGCCGCGGTCGGGCCGTTGGCCAGGTCGAGGTCGCGGCCGGCTTCGACCGGCGTCCCGAGCTCGGCGAGGTCGGCGACCGGCACCACCACCGTCAGCTCGAGTGGCTTGGTCGCTCCGGCATCCACGATCGTGACCGGACGGGGCCGGCCCGGGCCGGGGGCGGGGTTGGACTCGCGGCTGGTCTGGGGGTTGGCCTCGGCGCTGGTCTGGGGGTTGGATTCGTGCCTGGTCCGGGGTCCGGGCTCATAGCCACCGAGGAAGCGCGCCACCTCCTCCAGCGGCCGTTGGGTGGCCGACAGCGCGATGCGCTGCGGGGCGGGGCGGCCAGCGCGGGCGGGGCGGCCAGCGCGAGCGGGGCCGACCGGCGATGCGGGCTCGTCCGGTGCGGCGGCGTCGTCGGGTCCGAGCCCGCCGCGGGTGACCTCGTGATCGAGCCGCTCGAGGCTGAGCGCGAGATGGCTGCCGCGCTTGGTGGGCGCGAGCGCGTGGATCTCGTCGACGATCACGGTGTCCACGAACCGCAGGGTCTCGCGCGCCTTGGAGGTCAGCAGCAGGTACAGCGACTCGGGGGTGGTGATGAGGATGTCGGGTGGGGTGCGTGCCATGCGGCGGCGTTCATCGGGCGGGGTGTCGCCGGTTCGCACCCCGACCTCGGGTCGGTGCACCTCGGTGCCCAGCCGTTCGGCGGCGAGCCGGATGCCCTCGAGCGGAGCCCGCAGGTTGCGGTCGACGTCCACGGCCAGGGCCCGTAGCGGGGAGAGGTAGACCACCCGCAGACGCTGGTCGCGGGGCGGCACCGGCCGGGTCATGAGCTGATCGATCGCCCACAGGAACGCCGTCAGGGTCTTGCCCGACCCGGTCGGCGCGGTCAGCAGCGTGTGCCGGCGCTCGGCGATCGCCGGCCAGCCCTGCGCCTGGGCCGGGGTCGGCGCGGCGAAGGTGGTTGCGAACCACGTGCGCACCGGGGCGCTGAAGCGTGCAAGGGGATCGTTGCTCATCGGGACCGACGGTAGCCCGATCGGGCGGGCTGCCCGGTCCGTCCGCGGTGCGCGTGCGCTCCGTACCGCTCGGAACCGACGACAAGGGCCGCCGTGAGAACCGCCGTGGTGCTGTTCACCCGTGACCTGCGGGTCCACGACCAGCCGGCGCTGGCGGCCGCCTGCCGCCGGGCCCAGCGGGTGGTGCCGCTGTTCGTGTTCGACGAGACGATCCTGTCCTCACGCTACGCCGCGCCCAACCGGCTGCGCCATCTGCTCGACGCGCTCGCTGACCTGCGCACCAACCTGCGGGCCCGTGGGGGCGAACTGCTCATCCGCCGCGGGGAGCTCGTGGACCAGGTCCGCGGGGTCGTCGAGCAGGTGGGGGCCGACGAACTGCACCTCGCCGCGGATGTCAGCGCCTACGCCCGGCGCCGCGAGCGCCGGCTGCTCGCCCTGGCCGACGAGGCGGGCCACCTCGACGTCCACGTCCACGAAGGCATCACGCTGGTCCCGGCCGGTGAGATCCGGCCCACCGGCGGGGAACACTTCAAGGTCTTCACGCCCTACTGGCGGCGCTGGGTCGAGGCACTCCGCCGTGAACCCGAGCCGCCACCCGCGCGCGTGCCGACCCCCGACGACCTGACGCCCGGAGAGCTGCCGGCGTTGGACGAGCTGACCCACGGCCACCCCGCGCCCGAGCTGATGCCCGGCGGCGAGACCGCGGCCCTCCGGCGCATGCAGGCCTGGTTCGACGGTCCGATCGAGGACTACGACGAGGCCCGCAACGACCTCGCGGCCGACGCCACCTCGAAGTTCTCGCCGCATCTTCACCTGGGCACGGTGTCGGTGGCCGAGCTCGCCGCCCGCATCGACCGCCGGCGCCGGGGCCACGAAACCTTCCTGCAGGAGCTGTGCTGGCGCGACTTCAACCACCAGCTGCTCGCCGCACGCCCAGATCTGGTCCACACCGACGTGCGCACCCAGCACGACCGCTGGCGCGAAGACGACGAGGCGTTCCTGGCCTGGCAGCAGGGCCGCACCGGCTACCCCGTGGTCGACGCCGGCATGCGCCAGCTCACCCGCGAGGGCTGGATGCACAACCGGGCGCGGATGATCACCGCGTCCTTCCTGACCAAGCACCTGTACGTCGACTGGCGGCTCGGCGCGTGGCACTTCATGGACCACCTCGTCGACGGGGACATGGCCAACAACTTCGGGCAGTGGCAGTGGACCGCCGGGACCGGCACCGACTCGCGGCCCAACCGGATGTTCAACCCCGTCACTCAGGCGAAGCGTTACGACCCCACCGGCGCCTACGTGCGCCGCTACGTCGAGGAGCTCGCCGAGGTCGACGACGCGCACCTGCACGCGCCATGGGAGGCGCGAGGTTCGCTGTTCGAACCGGGGGAGGGCTACCCGCCGCCGATCGTGGACCACCGCGAGGCCCGCGAGCGCTTCCTCGCCGCCCGTGGGCGCTGACCCGGTTCGGGTCTGACCGGGGTCGGGCGCCAACCCGGTGCTGATGCGGGCCCCGTGCGGGTGCTGGTCCCGTGCGGGTGCTGACCCGGTTCGGGTGAAGGCCCCTTCCCGGACCCGTCGCGCCTAGCCTGCCGGGCACCCGCACCGGCACCAGCCGGATCCGACGAACTCGGGAGGACGTCCGTGAAGCTCACCACCGACGAGGTCGCACTCGTGACCGGAGGGGCCTCGGGCCTGGGGGCGGCCGCCGCCCGGGCGCTGCACGCCGCAGGCGCCTCGGTGGTCGTGGTCGACCTGCCCTCCGCCGACGGTGACGCGATCGTCACCGAACTCGGCGACCGGGCGCGCTTCGCGCCGGCCGACGTCACCGACGAGGACGCGGTGGCGGCGGCGGTCGCGACCGCCGGTGAGCTCGGCCAGCTGCGGGTGGCGGTCAACTGCGCGGGGATCGCCCCGGCCGCCCGGGTCGTCGGGCGCAAGGGCCCGCACCCGCTGGCGGTGTTCGAACAGACCATCGCGGTGAACCTGGTGGGCACCTTCAACGTGCTGCGCCTGGCGGCCGCCGCCATGGCCGAGCACGAGCCGATCGACGGCGAGCGTGGGGTGATCGTCAACACCGCCTCGATCGCCGCCTTCGATGGCCAGGTCGGCCAGATCGCCTACAGCGCTTCCAAGGGCGGGGTGGTCGGCATGACGCTGCCCGCTGCCCGGGACCTGGCCCGCAGCGAGATCCGGGTGCTGGCGATCGCGCCGGGCATCTTCGACACCCCGATGCTGGCCGGGCTTCCCGACGATTCCCGCGAGGGGCTGGCCAAGGACATCCCCCACCCGCACCGGCTGGGCGATCCGCGCGACTTCGGACTGCTGGTGACCCAACTGGTCGCCAACCCGTACCTCAACGGCGAGGTGGTCCGGATCGACGGGGCGCTGCGGATGCCGCCGCGCTGATCCCCTCGGGCCGGGGTCTGGACGGTAGGCTCGGGACACCGGCAGGGAGGGTCGCGGTGGTCGCGGAGCAGGGTGTCAGCCACGCGCACGGCCACGGGGACCGGCTCAGTGCCCGCGACGTGTCGCTGCTCGAGCTCGAGTCGCCGACGCTGCACCTGCACGTGGGCGGGCTGCTGGTGCTCGACCCGCCGCCGAACGACGGGTTCGACCATGGCCGCTTCCAGGAGCTGGTGCGCTCCCGCCTGCACCTCGTGCCCCGCTACCGCCAGAAGCTGATCGACCCGCCCGGTCTCCTCGGCGGACCGATCTGGGTCGACGACCCCGAGTTCGACCTCTCCTACCACGTGCGCCATTCTGCGCTGCCGCACCCCGGGTCGATCAAGCAGTTGACCGAGTACGCCGCGCGGATCCTCTCCCGCCAGCTGGATCGCAGCCGACCGCTGTGGGAGTTGTACGTCGTCGAGGGACTCGATCACGGCCGGGTGGCGCTGCTCAGCAAGAGCCACGAGGCCATGATCGACGGGCTCGAAGGCATCGACATCGCCACGGTGCTGCTCGACCACGGAGAGACCGACGGTCAGGACTTGCCCCGCCCCGAACCGTGGACACCGGGGGCCACCCCGTCCGCGGCGACGCTGGCGCGCGAGGCGCTGCAGGAGTTGCTCGCCGGCGCGGGCGGCGGCGCGGAGCTGCGCAGTCGGCTGACGACCGATGCCTCCCGCCTGGCGCGGCGGGCCTTCGACACCGGCCGTGGGCTGGCCTCGATCGCCCGCAACAACGTGCTTCGTCCGGCTCCACGCTCGCTGCTCAACCAGGCGCCGGGGCAGAACCGCCGGCTGGCCCTGCAGCGCATCCCGCTGGCCGATGCCAAGCGCATCAAGAACGTGTTCGTCACCACCGTCAACGACGTCGTGCTGTCGCTGGTGTCCGACGCCACCGGCCGCTACCTGCGTGAGCGCGGCACCCGAACCGACGGACTTTGGCTGCGGGTGATGGTGCCGGTCAGCACCCGCTCGGGCTCGGATGACCATGCGCTGGGCAACCAGGTCGTGGCCGTGTTCGTCGATCTGCCGGTGGGCGAGATGGATCCCGTCGAGCGGCTGCGGGTGGTCAACGAGGCGATGCGGGAGGTCAAGTCCAGCCACCACGCGGTGGGGGCGGGGTTCCTCGTCGGACTGTCGGACTTCGCCCCGCCGACCATCCATGCGATGGCTTCGCGGGTGGCGGTGCGCAGCCGGCTGTACAACCTGCTGGTCACCAATGTGCCCGGACCCCAGGAGCCCGTGTACTGCCTGGGCGCTCGGCTGCTCGGCGACTTCCCGTTCGTGCCGCTGGGCGCCAACCAGGCGCTGACCGTCGGCCTGACCTCCATCGACGGCTGGATGAATTTCGGTTTCACCGCCGACTATGACGCCATCCCCGATGTCGAGCGCATCGCCAGCTACCTGGTGTCAAGCCTCCACGAACTCCTGGCCTGCGCCGAAGCGGCCGAGCTGCGCGGCGCGCGGGTCGCCGAACTGGCCTCGGGCGGTGCCGGACGCGGCCTGCCGCAGTGACGGGTTTCGAGCCGAGGCAGGCCGCTCCGCACGGCGCCGAAGGCGGGCGTGCCGCTCCGCACGGCGCCGAAGGGGTCGAGCTGCGCGTCACCCGGCTCGATCCCGGGGTCCCCCTGCCCGCCTATGCGCACCCCGGCGACGCCGGTCTCGACCTGGCCTGTGCCGAGGACGTCGAGGTGGCACCCGGCGCCCGCGTGGCGGTGTCCACGGGCCTGGCGATCGCCGTGCCCACCGGTTGGGTGGGCCTGGTCCACCCGCGGTCGGGGCTGGCTCGGCGCCATGGGCTGACGGTGGTCAACGCGCCCGGCACGATCGACGCCGGCTACCGCGGTGAGCTGCAGGTGCTGCTGATCAACCTCGGGACCGAGACCGTGGCGCTGCGCCGGGGGGACCGCGTCGCCCAACTGCTGCTGCAACGGGTCGGACAGGCTGTGGTCGTCGAGGTGGCAGGGCTCGACGATACGGGTCGCGGGCAGGGCGGCTTCGGGTCGACGGGGCTCTCGGCAACGGGGGGATCGTCGGGCGCGACGCCGTGAGCTCGGGCGGGTCGGGGCTGCCTCTGGCGAGCGTTGCGGACACCTGCCCGACCGGTTTGCCCTCCCGGCGCGGAGGGGTTACTGTCTGCCGCTGCGCGCGGATGTAGCTCAGTTGGCTAGAGCGCCACCTTGCCAAGGTGGAGGTCGCGGGTTCGAATCCCGTCATCCGCTCCATCAAGGC